>DTSI01000155.1:55139-119175 GCA_012965425.1 Methylococcaceae bacterium | reverse complement strand
GGAGATTTATTTATTAATTTATTTAAGTTAGTATTTTTTTTCAGGGGGTTTTTTTTGAAAAAAAGAGTTATTAAATGTCGTGCTAAATTGCATATTGAGCCAGGTAGCAGATCCAATGGTTTGCCATGGTCCATTTAAGTTTTCATCGCGTAAATTAAATTGCCATTGAGAGGGTGAGCGAATAGGTTTGGAAAGAATCCGAAAGTAGGCGTTATTCAGCGTCAGTCCCACTTTGGTTCCCCAAAAGGCAGTAATCTTTGATAAGGCTTGCGTTATTGTTTTTTGTTTTATATGCGGGGTCACGGCCCTGTTGGCCCACATCGAATGTACTCGTCCCCAATTAGGGGCGGTGATTCGCCCTTGTTCATTAATGAAGGGTAGCCAGTGGTAATGATGGTCGCTACCTAGATATTGGATAGCTAAAATACGATTATACCCTTGGAAATGATCGTGAAGATAAAGTGCGTGGGGGGTAATGCCTAAAAAAGTATGACTTAAGACACAAATAATATTACTGGCATTGGTTATGGGCGTTAAAGCGGGATTTTCGTGTAAATTGAGTCGGTATAAAAAGGCATAATTGATGGTGCTATTCAGTTGTAGGATGACGAATAAACAAAGAATTTTAGAAAATTTGTAAATAAATTTAGCGGGTTGATTGAGGTATTGACTGTGCAACAGATCATAAAGAACCGTTGGGGGTAAGGCTGTATGGTGGGTTGGTTTTGAATTCTTGTTATTAGCAATGTGTTTTTTACCAATCAGCGGACCGATTCCGGGAATAGAAAGCAGTAGACTGAGCGGTAGCGTGTAGCGCATGTGGTAAAAGACAATGGTAAGCGCCTGAGTGCCATAACAATGTTCTTGTTGTTTGTTTAAAGTATATAGATTTTGAGAATGATTATTAAGGTCATCCTTAAATTGAATGGCGTTAAAAAAATCAAAGTGTTGTAATAAAATTACTTGGCGAACCTGGGCAGGGTTTTGCGGTTGATAAAAAACCGTAACTAATGGGGATTTATAGCTTATTTTCTTTTTTAGTATTCCCCACCAATGTGGCGGAATTGCAAGCGCATAGAAAAAAAACATAATAAGACCGAACGGATAAATGTTCAGTGACAGGGAAATTCCTAAATGTAAAGATGCGCCGACAATAAGAAGCAGGGGTTGAAATTGTCGTCGAAAAATAAAAAAAGGAAAAGTGAATTGAAAAATAATGATTATGTAGCCGATGCTGCGTTGCAGGAGTTCGTTATTTAGCAGCCATGAAAGATCAAGTGCAGAAATATAATAGGGGTGGCTTGAAGGGAGCCAGGCACCTAAGCCGTTTCGCCAATGCTCAGCCCATAGTTTATGGATGGCTGAGTCGGCATATAAGAAACACAGACAAAAGATGACCGGCAAAGAGTAGCAAAGCAGGGATACGTTCTGTGTTTTAGGATAATTAATAGTGAGGTTTCTTAAGCGATGGAATAGTAAGTCTAGTGACCAAGCCCGGTTAATAGGTAAGAACATCAGTAAAAAACCACTGGCAATCATAAATTGATCGAAGCCGCCCGAAAACTCATGACGCATGGGGGTAAAATTCAGGAAAACGAGCCAGAGTAAATAGTTACTGACCGTGGCAAATTGACAATGGCGGCCAACAATTAGGCAGAACCCAATTAATGCCCAAAATATCAGAAATAAAGGAATGAGGGGGTATGCGTTATCAATAAACGGAATTGGGTCGAATATTAAGTGGCGAAAAAATAATAAGAAGATGGTTTCCTGGAACACAATAAGTCCATAAAGGCAGCGGAATATAGCGAGGCCTGTGGCTGAAACAGAGGTGTCAATGTTTTGTCTTATAGCGGTTGCAATGAGTTGTCGCATTGTTTCAATTTACTGCTACGTCAGGGTGTTAAAAGGAATAAGAATAAAAGACTGGGCGTTACCAAGAATGGATGGAAGTCAATATCGAGAGATTAAGATGGAGGGATGAGCTGGTTTACGGCGGGTAATGTTAAGGATGAAAAAAATAAACCGCTAAAGCCCTGTTTAGAACTTTCAGCGGTTTATTATTTTAACTAGTCAGACTTGAGCTTGAGGCTCAGTCTCTATAGATATAAAACATCTATATTAGTCTTCATCTCCGTCTTGTGGAGCCATCATCCACTTGTACCAGAAATAAATTATGCCACCAAGTACAACAATACCAATCATACCAGCTGGTGTTTTTAACGTTTCGGTCATATCAAGAATAAATCCCATCGAGGATCCTCCAAAAAAAATAAAAAAATTTGAAAATGCATTAGCATATAGAACTTCTTATTATAACAAATAGATAAAAGTTAGGCAATGATTTTTTTATTTGTAAATGATGGGGCCACATCGTTGGGTTGATGGTTTACTTGTAAAAAGCAATAAATATTGAAATTGTCAGTAATAAAGTTAAAGTATTATGATGTATAATGTCGTTGTACCTTGTCTATAGGGTAAGATTAATTTTTAACGGATTGATTGTTCATCTGTATTAACAAAATAACAAGAGAGAGAATTATGATAGGTGGTTTATTAACAATTTATGTGGCTTGTTGGACATATCAGGCTGCCGTTCGGGCTGGTTCTAGCGGGGTATTCAAATGGGTTGCAATTGCAGCAGGATCTCTTTTTGTAGTTCAGTTTCTCTGGATTCGAGTCGATGTCTTCTTGTTTTTAACCGAGAATTCCGATACTGGAGTTGATCAGGCTGATTTAGCAGCTATGCAGACCAAAGATTTGACCAATCGATTATGGTCAGCTTTTCGTGAGTTAGCGGCACCTTTGATTGGCTTTTTGGTTGCAGCCGTTATTCGAGCTAAATTTGTACTGAAAGGGGGCTTGGGGCCTTCAGTGATGTTCAGTCATATGAATATTTTCAAGGGTGCACTTTCTTCAATCGATAATGTTGAGGGCGAAACACCTAGTGCTAAGGGAGAAGAGGCCGTAGATAATTCAACTGATGCCTCGAAAAAGGACAAAGGTACAGAGTAAAAATAACGCTTTTTAAAAAGTAATACTTAGCGTTTAAAAGCCTAGGCCTAGCCTAGGCTTTCTTGTATGTGCGGGCTGCATTAGGTCATTATGCAAAGAAATTTATTAAATAAAATTCAATTTTATGAACAGTCGCCAGAATTTATTAACTGAACAATTAACGAAAAGAATTTTATTTTTGGACGGTGCTATGGGTACCATGATCCAGGAATATAAATTGAGTGAAGTCGATTACCGGGGGGAGCAGTTTGCTCACTGGTCCAGTGATCTTAAGGGAAATAATGATCTTCTATCGTTGACTCAGCCTGATATTATCAAAGCCATTCACCGGGCATATTTTGATGCCGGTTCAGATATTGTGGAAACCAATACGTTTAATGCCACAACTATTGCAATGGCTGATTATCAAATGGAGTCATTGGCGTATGAATTAAACTGTGTGTCTGCACAAATAGCAAGACAAGTTGCCGATGAAGTGACAAGGGCGACGCCAGAAAAACCGCGGTTTGTAGCCGGAGTTTTAGGCCCGACTAATCGAACAGCGTCCATCTCTCCCGATGTGAATGATCCTGGATTTAGAAATGTTAGCTTTGATAGTTTGGTTATAGCATACACGGAAGCGATAACCGGGCTTATTGATGGCGGTGCAGATATTTTATTAGTTGAGACTATTTTTGATACCCTTAATGCGAAGGCGGCACTTTTTGCTATTGATCAGTATTTTGAGAATAGCAACACCCGATACCCGGTTATGATTTCCGGCACTATTACGGATGCGTCGGGTAGAACGTTATCTGGGCAGACGGTGGAAGCTTTTTGGAATTCAGTTCGTCATATTCAACCGATATCAATTGGTTTTAATTGCGCCTTAGGTGCGGGTGAATTACGCCAATATGTGGAAGAATTAAGTGCACTGGCTGAAACTAATGTTTCAGCACACCCTAATGCGGGTTTGCCCAATGAATTTGGTGAATATGATGAATTGCCCGAAGCAATGGCGACCGAGTTAGATGATTGGGCTAAAAGTGGCTATATCAATATAATTGGTGGCTGTTGTGGAACATCACCGGCGCATATTAACGCCATTATCAAGGCGGTAGAAAAACACCCACCTCGAAAAATACCAACCCTAGAGAAAAAATGTCGCCTGTCCGGTTTAGAGCCATTTACTATTGGTTCGGAGTCGTTGTTTGTTAATGTCGGTGAAAGGACTAACATTACGGGTTCGGCACGTTTTAAGCGGTTAATTGTTGAAGAAGATTATGAGGCTGCCTTAGATGTAGCCAGACAGCAGGTTGTTAATGGTGCACAGATTATTGATATCAACATGGATGAGGGGATGTTGGAATCAAAGGAGGCAATGGTCAGGTTTTTATTGATGGTTGCTTCCGAGCCAGATATTTCAAGAGTTCCAGTGATGATTGACTCTTCTAAGTGGGACATTATTGAAGCTGGGCTCAAGTGTATTCAAGGAAAAGGAATTGTTAATTCTATCTCTCTTAAAGAGGGTGAAGCAATCTTTAAGCATCAGGCTCAGTTAATTAAACGCTACGGTGCCGCTGCTATTGTTATGGCTTTTGATGAAGTCGGACAGGCAGATACCCAAGAACGAAAAGTTGAGATTTGTCGCAGAGCTTATAAAATCTTAACAGAAGAAGTTGGTTTTCCTGCTGAGGATATTATTTTTGATCCTAATATTTTTGCTATTGCCACTGGAATTGATGAGCATAATAATTACGGTGTGGATTTTATTGAGGCGATACGTGAAATCAAGTCAACTTTGCCGCATGCGTTAATTTCGGGCGGGGTTTCTAATGTGTCATTTTCTTTTCGTGGTAATGAGCCGGTTAGAGAAGCAATACATGCGGTTTTCTTATACTATGCGGTTAAAGCGGGTATGGATATGGGGATTGTTAATGCTGGCCAGTTAGCCGTTTATGATGATATTCCAAAAGAATTAAAAGCGGCCGTGGAAGATGTTGTGCTGAATAAGCATGCCGATGCTACTGAGCAATTATTAGCGCTTGCTGAACAATTTATAGGTGGCAGTAGTACCGGTGTAAAGAAAGAAGATTTAAGGTGGCGGAATGAGCCAGTCAATAAACGGATCGCGTATGCGTTGGTTAAAGGAATGACCGAATATATTGAAGAGGATGCGGAGGAAGCGCGCCAGGGCTTTGATTTGTCATTGAATGTGATTGAAGGTCCACTGATGGATGGCATGAACGAAGTGGGTGACTTATTTGGTGCAGGCAAAATGTTTTTGCCACAAGTCGTTAAATCAGCAAGGGTTATGAAAAAAGCAGTGGCTTATTTGATGCCTTTTATGGAAAAGGAAAAGTCAGGGAAGATTGACAGCAACGGTAAAATTTTGATGGCTACAGTGAAAGGCGATGTTCATGATATTGGTAAAAATATTGTGGGTGTGGTTTTACAGTGTAATAGCTATGAAGTGATTGATTTGGGTGTGATGGTGCCAGCCAGTACTATTTTGCAGCGGGCAAAGGAAGAAAATGTTGATATTATCGGGTTAAGTGGACTAATAACGCCCTCGCTCGATGAAATGGTCTACGTTGCTAAGGAAATGGAGCGCTTGGGTTTTGAAGTTCCAATAATGATCGGTGGCGCAACAACCTCACGAGTCCATACGGCTGTTAAAATTGAGCATAATTATCATGGCCCTACCGTATATGTTGCGGATGCATCGCGGGCTGTTGGGGTTGCAAATAACTTATTAAGTGAGACTAAAAAAGAGACCTTTGTTAAAGGTATTCGCGCAGAATATCAACAGGTCAGAGATCGTCACAAGGGGCGGAAATCAAAAAGTACATTACTTGCTATGGTTGATGCAAGGGCTAATAAATTTGAGGTTAACAATAGTGAGCCACACCGGCCATCATTTTTGGGTAATAGAGTATTTGATAACGTTCCGTTAGAAACACTGGTTGAATTTATAGATTGGTCGCCATTTTTTCAAACATGGGAATTAGCCGGAAGCTATCCGGCCATTTTAGAAGATAGCGTAGTCGGTGAGCATGCGAAGGCTCTATTTCAAGATGCTTTTGAAATGTTGGAATTAATTATTGCTGAAAAATGGTTATCTGCGAAAGCGGTTATAGGGTTCTATCCAGCACATAGTCAAAGTGATGATATTGTGATTTATGAGGATGAACAACGGTCGTCCATACGTGAAACGTTGTGTCATTTGCGTCAACAAAACAGCAAGGTGCCGGGTAAAGCGAATTATTGTTTAGCTGACTTTTTATTGCCTGTTGAAGCCAGTCATAATGATTATATGGGAGCATTTGCTGTGACTGCGGGCATTGGCATAGAAGTAAAATTGGCTGAGTTTGAAAGTCAACATGATGACTATAGTGCGATTATGCTCAAAGCTGGAAGGAATTATTGGGGTTATAACAGTCATGAGGTGCTTGATAATCAAGCCCTCATTCATGAGTCCTATGATGGTATCCGGCCAGCTCCGGGGTATCCTGCGTGCCCGGATCATACTGAAAAAGATAAGCTTTTTAGTTTGTTATCAGCTACGGAAAATACCGGGATTGAATTAACTGAAAGTTATGCGATGTACCCAACTGCAGCGGTAAGTGGCTGGTATTTGGCACATGCTGATGCGCGGTATTTTAATGTCGGGAAAATAACGATGGACCAGTTGACTGATTATGCAAACAGAAAAGGATGGTCTGTTGAGGAAGCAAGGCGATGGTTGGCGCCTAATCTTCAAGATTAATTCGTAAATATGCTATGTCTTTTACATTGGTTTTACTGGGAACTGAGAGCTGTCATTTATGTGAGCAGGCTGAGGAATTAGTTTTATCAGCATTATGTCAGTTCTCCGGCGAGTTAGCGTTTATTAAAATTGACATCGCTGAGGAGTCTCAGTATTTAGCTTCTTATGAGTTGAGAATTCCAGTGCTTTGTCATTTTGATTCAGGAAAAGAGCTACAGTGGCCTTTTGATAAAGCGCAAGTGCTGTTGTTTATCAAAGAAGTACTGGATTGAGGTGTTCTTGGTCTAGCTATAACAAAACTGGCTTGGGTTTTATTTTATCAATTTCGATAATTGTTATTTGAGAATGTACCAGAAGACAGAATGAGTCTTCTGGTACAGGATGAGGTTTGTTTATAAAAGTCTTTCGTTATCAGGATCAGTTTTAGACGTAAGTGACTCAAAGCAAGCTAAAACGCTTTCGCTAAAATTGCGATGGGCATCGGCTAGGGCTTGTGCTGAACCAAAGGTTTCTCTCAGTGTGCTTAATTTTTTATTAGGATCATCTTTCTCTGCAGCATGTCCAGAAAGCTCGCTAACGTATAATTTGAATTTAATCAGATCAGTATAGCCCATATAGATAGGCGCACGTCTAGGATCCCATGAAAAAAGTCCGGGCATCTTTTTGCCACTTGTATCAACAATACACTGTGTGGTTTCATCGGGGTCTAGTGAATAATCAATCAGGTCTTGATCACTTTTCATCAGATTAAAAACGTATTCTTGGTATTGGTTTTTTTCATCATTACAGCCGGTTAGTAGTAGTGCGCAAAAAAACACGAGGGTGAATTGTTTCATAAGGATTTTTTTAAATATAGTTGGCATAATCTGTCAATTATACTTCAAAGTATAAGCCTTTTTAATGGCTAATTTATCTTGTTGCTCTGTAACGTGTTATTTTAGAAGATCATGGATTGTTTGTAAGGTGAATATCTTTCATTGCAGCTTCAACCCAAGCTTCAGCTTCATAATTTAGTTCAACGGCCTTTCTACCTTCACTGGGAATAAGGGGTCCTATACGAACGGTAATTGTTCCTGGGTATTTTAAGAAACTGTAGCGTGGCCAGAATTCTCCGGCATTATGGGCGACGGGTATGATTGGGTGCTGACTTTTTTCGGCCAGTAAACAGCCGCCCAGATTGAATTTTGTGGGCTCTCCGGGTTTTGTTCGGGTGCCTTCTGGAAAGATAAGAATCCATAATCCTTCATTGAGTCTTGTTTTTCCGTCACGTATTAATTTTTTTAGTGCTGAGAGCTGATTATTACGGTTAAGCGCAATAGGTTTTAATGTCGCAGCGGCCCAGCCCCAAATGGGTAGCCAAAGTAATTCCCGTTTTAGAACGGTCACTTGAGGAGGAAAAATCGCATATAAGGCGATAGTTTCCCAGGCTGACTGGTGTTTGCATAAAATAATTGCGTTTTGGTTTTCAGAGATATTTTCCAAGCCCTCAATGGTGTAATCTAATTGACAGATTAATTTGGTTAGCCACAGCACCGTGGTTGCCCAGAAATGCGCCAGTTTATAGCGGATTCGAAAAGGGAAGGGCGCGAGTGTCAGTATGATAATTCCCATAGAAAGTGTTAAACACAGGACACAAAGAAATAATACTGTTGACCGTATATAAAGCAGCGGTATATTACCTTGAAATGATGAATTGGGTGCAGTCATAAAGGTCATTAAAAATGTTAATCGTAAGGGTAGGGTTGTTGGCTAGGGTTCTGAGGCCTTTGCCTGTTTTAACTAAAAGTGGGGTAGCACCTGCAGATTGAGCAGCTTGAATATCACTTAGTTTGTCACCAATAAAAAAAGTTTCTTTTAATTGAAAATCATAATCTTCACTGCATTGTATTAATAACCCAGGTTTGGGCTTTCGACAATTACAGTGATCTTCAGGTTTGTGAGGGCAGTAATAAATGGCTTCTATTTCTCCGCCTTGCTGTTTGACCAAGGTATTCATTTTTTCGTGCATTTCCATGAGTGTTGCGGTATCAAAATAGCCGTGTGCCAGTCCCGATTGATTGGTGATGACAATTACTTTGTAGCCGTGCAAATTAAGTAAGGCAATGGCCTCAATACTTCGGTTTATAGGCCGCCATTGGGTAGTAGATTTAATATAATTATCAGAATCATGATTGATGACGCCATCACGGTCTAATAAAATAAATTTTTGGGCAGGCACTATTGTAATTTTGAAATATCAGCAATTTTCAGAAACAAATTTTCTACTTTATATAATAAGGCTAGTCGGTTCGTGCGTAAAGACAGGTCGTCACAGTTAACCATGATGTGCTCGAAAAATAAATCAACATCTTCTTTGAGTTGGGCCAAGCGATTTAATGCAGCTGTATAATTGCTGTCCTTAATTAAGGGTTGGATGTCTTTTTCTGCAGCGAGAGTCGCTGTTAGTAAATTTAGTTCTTGTTCTGCAACGAGGTTCTCAATGGTAGAATGAGGTGAGGTTTCAGATTTTCGTAATATATTTTTGATGCGTTTGTTGGCTTCAGATAAGCTGTTTGATTCGGGAAGTTCACGGAAGTCGCGAACGGCTTGTAGTCTTAAAAAGAAATCTAATAAGTTTTCAGGGGCGACGGTCAGGACGGATTCAAATTGGTCAAAAGTAAAGCCATGATCAAGGGTATAGCCTTTAAGCCGTTCATAGATAAAGGTGGTTATTTTTTGTTCTGTGAGTTCACGGTCAAAGTTATGGGTAAATTGGTTAAGACTGAAACTAATCAATTCAGCGATATTAATGTTAAGACGTTTCTCAATAATAATGCGGATAATTCCCAGTGTTGCACGTCTTAAGGCATACGGGTCTTTATCGCCGGTCGGAATGAGGCCGGCACTAAAAATCCCCACGAGGGTATCTGTTTTATCAGCGAGAGCGAGTATTTGACCGGTTTGGCTTTCAGGTGTTGGGCTTCCGGATTGTTTGGGGAAGTATTGTTCTTCGAGAGCTTGAGCGACTTCATTAGGCTCGTTATCAGCTAAGGCGTAATAACGTCCCATGACGCCTTGAAGGCTAGGAAACTCACCAACCATTTCGGTAATCAGGTCTGTTTTGGCTAACAGCGCAGCGCGGCAGTTGTGTTCCGGCGCGATTTCAAGTGTTGTTGATAAGTACGCTGCTAAGGCTACTAATCGCTGAGTCTTGTCCAGCAATGTGCCGAGTGTTTTTTGAAAAATAATAGTAGCTAGATCTGGTGTGCGCTCCGATAATTTCGAATGACGATCTTGTTTCCAGAAAAATTCAGCATCACCTAAGCGCGGTAGAATGACTCTTTCATTGCCTTCTTTAATAGCTTGAGGGTTGGTGCTTTCAATATTACTGAAAGTGATAAAGTTAGGTAATAATTTCTTGTTACTATCGGTGACTGCAAAGTATTTTTGATTAACTTGCATCGTAGTAATCAGTACTTCTGCGGGCAGTTTTAAGAAGCGTGGGTCAAAGTTTCCAGTGATCGGGACAGGCCACTCATTGAGAGCTGTAATTTCTTCGAGTAGAGCTTCGTTGATGACTGCTGTGCCGCCAACGTTGTCTGCAGCTTGAAGGGTTGCGGTATGGATGACTTGTTTACGTTGTTCAAAATCAGCAATAACGTAACCGTCCTCAAGTAGTTTACGCTGGTAATCTGAAGGGTGATTCAAAAGAATAGCCTCCGGCGCATGGAAACGGTGGCCAAAGGTTTGTTGACCGGCTTTAACGCCTAAAATTTCACAGCTTAAGGGTTCAGTGCCAAAGAGTAATACGGCCCAATGGACCGGGCGGACAAACTCCGTGGTTAAATCACCCCAGCGCATTCGTTTGGCAATAGGTAATTTTTTAAGGCTGAGGTTGATGATTTCTGGAATTAAAACAGTGGCGGGTTGGCCTTTGAACTCTTGATTAAAAGATAACCATTCGCCTTTATCGGTTTTTAATCGGGATAATTGTTCGACCGTTGTTCCACAACTGGTAGCAAAGCCAAGGGCTGCCCGGCTTGGATTGCCTTCAGAATCGAAAGCGGTTTTAATGGCGGGTCCGCGTTTTTCGATGGTTTTATCAGGTTGTTGAACAATAATATCTTCAATTAAAACGGCTAACCGGCGAGGGGTAGCAAAAGTGCTTGTTTGGCCAAAAGTTAACTCAGCTTCTGATAACGCTTGCGTAATATTAGCTAATAAGGCATTGCTTAATGTTAATAAGGTTTTAGGGGGTAATTCTTCTGTGCCGAGTTCAAAAAGTAAGGGTCTGTTATCAGTCATTTTGTGTCTTCTTGTTATTAAGCATGGGGAATCCTAAGGCTTCTCTCCCTTGATAATAGTTTTCGGCAACGGCCTTTGACATTTCTCTGACGCGCAGAATGTAACGTTGTCGTTCTGTCACAGAGATTGCATGACGTGCATCTAAGAGGTTAAAAGCATGGGATGCTTTCAGGATCATTTCATAAGCCGGTAGCGAGAGCTTCTGGTCAATGAGTTTTTTGCATTCCTGTTCATAGTTGTCAAAACAGGAGAAGAGAAAATCAGTGTTGGCATGGGTGAAGTTAAAATGTGACATTTCAACTTCGTTTTGGTGGAAAATGTCACCGTAG
The DNA here is from genome assembly GCA_012965425.1 of Methylococcaceae bacterium. Taxonomy (GTDB): domain Bacteria; phylum Pseudomonadota; class Gammaproteobacteria; order Methylococcales; family Methylomonadaceae; genus OPU3-GD-OMZ. The sequence goes on along the minus strand of DTSI01000155.1, from coordinate 107,799 downwards.
CTGATGCGGCCTTGGGCATTAGTGTTCCAAGTCAGGTCGTAAACGCTCTGTACATTTTGAAGGTACATCGCAATACGTTCAAGGCCATAGGTGATTTCACCCGTTACAGGCCGGCAATCTAGGCTGCCGACTTGTTGGAAATAGGTGAATTGGGTGACCTCCATGCCATTGAGCCAGACTTCCCAGCCTAAACCCCACGCACCCAAGGTGGGGGATTCCCAGTTGTCTTCTACAAAACGAATGTCGTGTTCAAGTAAGTCGAGACCTAGGTAACGTAAGGAGTCTAAATAGAGTTCTTGAATGTTATCGGGAGAGGGTTTTAAGACTACCTGAAATTGATAATAATGCTGTAATCGGTTTGGGTTTTCCCCAAAGCGCCCGTCAGTTGGGCGACGTGAAGGCTGTACATAGGCTGAACGCCAAGGTTCAGGGCCGATGGCGCGAAGAAAGGTTCCGGGGTGAAAGGTACCGGCACCAACTTCCATGTCGAGAGGTTGTAAAATAGTACAGCCTTGTTGAGACCAAAAGGATTGCAGAGCAAGAATCAGATCTTGAAATGTTGTGGGTTTATTATGGTTACTTGACACGGCTTTTTAGGCGATAAAAACTTTTATTATAACTTAAATTTTGAATAAGAGTTGTTTGTTGAGGTGCTCAGAAGTCCTATTAAGAAGGCTGTTTAAAATTAAGTACTTATCTTGCATATTAAAAAGGAGCTTAATAGCGCAATGAATAGCAATGATGATAGGGGCGTCTGTTAGCTTTATAGGGAATAGATAACGTATAATGAACTTTTTTTTAAAGCATAAAAGAACAATGACAAAACAGAGGAAAGCTGTTTCTCTTATATCTGGTGGTCTGGATTCAATGTTGGCTACAAAAGCGGTAATGGAGCAAGGGGTTCATGTTGAGGGGATAAATTTTTTTACCGGTTTTTGTGTCGAGGGTCATACACATGCTATCCGGAAAAAAGATAAAGCCAAGCCAAAGCGTAATAATTCATTATGGGTTGCTGAACAACTAGGGATAAAACTGCACATTGTTGATGTTATTGAGGAATACAAAAATGTGTTAATAAATCCAAAGCATGGTTATGGCGCAAATTTAAACCCTTGTTTGGACTGTAAGGTTTTCATGGTGCAAAAGGCCCAGCAGTGGATACAAGAGAATGATTTTGATTTTATCATTACCGGTGAAGTGATAGGGCAACGGCCGATGTCTCAACGAAAAGACACCATGCCGGTTATTGCCAGAGAGTCAGGAGCAAACGAGCGGTTGTTAAGACCACTGTGTGCCAAAAACTTACCTGAAACGTTGCCTGAGAAAGAAGGCTGGGTTAATCGAGAAGAGTTATATGACTTTAGCGGTCGTACGCGAAAGCCTCAAATGGCCTTGGCAGAAAAATATGGCTTTACGGATTACGCGCAACCCGCCGGTGGGTGTTGCTTTTTAACAGATAAAAGCTATTCCAATAAATTGGTTGATTTATGGACGGCAAGAGGGAAGAAAGAGTATGAGTTAGACGATGTAATGCTGTTGAAGGTAGGTCGTCATCTACGACCACAGCCTCATTTTAAAATGATTATTGCTCGAGAAGAAGGTGAAAATAACTTTTTACAGGGCTATAAAAATATTTTTCGAACGATGACAACGGTGAGTCACCCGGGTCCATTGGTATTAATTGATGGTGTTCTTTCGGAGGAAGATTCTTTGTTGGCAGCGAAGATAACGGCGCGTTATAGTCAAGGTCGAGAGGCTGAACAAGTTGAAGTCAAAATGATGCAACAGGGTGAGGAAAAACAATTTTTGGTTAAACCGCTATTGAGTACAGAAATACCTAAAGAATGGCATGTATGAATAAGCAATTTTTAGATGCCCGACGTTTACTTTGTCCGATGCCGGTGATACGGGTGCAGGATAAAATAAAAACGATGATTCCGGGGGGGCAATTAGAAGTGGTCTGTACTGATCCGGGTGTGATGCAAGACATTCCCGCTTGGTGCCGTATTAATGGGCATCAGATTTTATCAGCGAGTAGTGACGTCGGTGAATTTACGATTAATATTATCGTGGGTGACTAATTCCAGTTATGGAAGAAAGTGAAGTTGTTCGTTTGAAATCTCATGCAACGCTTGTTGCAGCATTGGTTAATCTTTTTTTATCAGTCGTCAAAGTGACCGCTGGTGTGCTTGGACAATCGTCTGCATTGATTGCTGATGGCATTCATTCTATGGCGGATTTAATGAGTGATGCCGTTGTCTTAGTGGCTGTTAAATTGGGTAGCAAACAACCGGATCAAGACCATCCCTACGGACATGCTCGGTTTGAAACGCTAGCTACTGTTGCTCTTGGCCTTGGATTAATTGTTGTTGCAATAGGGATTGCCTGGGATGCGGTCAATCGTATTTTGGGTGTTGGTGAGTTGCTTGTTCCTGACCAATTAACATTGTGTATCGCTGGTATATCCATTGCTTGTAATGAATGGTTGTTTCATTTTACGCAAAAGGTTGCAAAAAAAACCCGCTCTAAATTACTCCTGGCAAATGCCTGGCATCATCGTAGTGATGCTATTTCATCTATTATAGTCTTGGTCGGCATAGCCGCCATGTTTTTAGGTTATGGCTATGCCGATGCGATTGCCGCGGTATTGGTCAGCCTAATGATTGCTAAGATTGGTGTGTCATTAATGGTGGATAGCTTAAAAGAATTAGTGGATACCGCTATTCCAGATGATGAAATTGAAGCTTTGCGCCAAGCAATTTCAGTTATTGATGGGGTGATTAATATTCATTTATTACGGACTCGCCGTATGGGTGAAGATATTTATGTTGATCTCCATATTCAGGTTGATTCGTATATCAGCGTTTCTGAAGGGCATATGATTGCGGATACGGTACGTAATCAATTGTTGGTGCAATTTAGGAATATCGCCGATGTCCTAGTGCATACTGACCCTGAAAATGATGAGGAAAAGGAATCGATTGATTATTGGCCACCGTCAAGAAAAGAATTAATCAATGACGTCCGAGATTGTTTGGGCGATTACTATAGTTTAGTGGATGAAATTAAAATTCATTATCTTAATGGTTCCGTGGAACTGGAAGTGATTTTTTTGTTATCACCCCTTGAGCACGACTTGGTCGTTGATAATTGTAAAAAACAGTGTGAAAAGATAACGCAGGAAATAGCGTCGGTTCGAGACACACGGATTCTTTTTTATCGATAAAAAGACAATAAAGGTAATTAAAATAATAGGATGTAAGTCATGTCAGTAGGAGCACCAAAGTTTCCAATAATGCATCCGGTCAGTGGTGTGTTATTAGGCACCCATTGTGCGCAAATTAAACAGAGTGCACGGGATGATTTATTGGTTATTGCGATGGATTCTGGTTCCACATGTAGTGCGGTTTTTACGCAGAATTTATTTTGTGCGGCACCCGTTGTATTAGCCAAGCAGAATATGTCTGAAAGCCCGCGTTGGTTGGTTATTAATTCCGGTAATGCGAATGCTGGCACAGGGGCTCAAGGTTATCAGGATGCACAATCCGTTTGTTTGGCATTGTCTCAGATACTCGGGGGGCATGCTGACCAGGTTTTACCTTTTTCTACTGGGGTTATTGGTGAATTGTTACCGGTCGAAAAGATAACTCAGGCCTTACCCGAAGCAGTTAATAATCTGATAGAGGGAAACTGGGCGAAGGCTGCTGAGGCGATTATGACCACAGATACGTTTCCTAAGGGCGTATCAAAAGTGGTTGAGATTGCTGGGGATAAAATCACAGTGACCGGGATTTCGAAAGGGGCAGGAATGATACAGCCTAATATGGCGACCATGTTATCATTTGTTGCTACCGATGCTAAGATTGAAAATGAATTGTTGCAACAGTGTTTAAAACAAGCCGTTGAACAGTCTTTTAATCGTATTACCGTCGATGGTGATACCTCTACGAATGACGCCTGCGTATTAATGGCAAGTGGTTATTCCGGTGTGCCTGAGTTGTTAGCAGGAAGCGAACCTTACCAACAGTTTTGTGAGGTTATTAATGAGGTTTTTGCTGAATTGGCTGAAGCGATTGTGAGAGACGGTGAAGGGGCAACAAAGTTAATATCAATCGTTGTTAGTCAAGCCATTAGTGACCAAGAAGCGGTACAGGTTGGTAAAACGATTGCGCATTCACCTTTAGTTAAAACAGCTTTCTTTGCCAGTGATCCTAATTGGGGGCGAATATTGGCAGCGGTCGGTCGGGCAGGTATTGAAAACCTTGAATTAGATAAGGTCTTCATTTTTCTGGGTGATGTTTGTATCGTTAGTTTGGGTGCTAAAGATAGTCAATATACTGAAGCGGCCGGTCAAAAGGTTATGGATGCTGAAGAGATAACGATTACAGTTTGTTTAGGACGGGGTGATGCGCGTCAGACTATTAAAACGTGTGATCTATCTTATGATTATGTTCGTATCAATGCGGAATACCGGACTTAAATGTGTCTAGAGGGGCGTTGCAGATAGCCGTGGGTGTTGTGAGTAATGCTCAGGGTGAAATTCTGATTGCTTATCGACCTGAGTCGGTTCATCAGGGCAACCGGTGGGAATTTCCCGGCGGTAAGTTGGAGGCTGGGGAAACCGATAAGGCCGCTGTAGTTCGAGAACTTAAGGAAGAGTTAGGTTTGACAGTAAAGCGTGCAAGGCGATTAATTTGTATCAACCACCAATATTCAGATTTACAGGTAAAATTATGGGTTTGGAAAATTGATGAATTTGTCGGTTCTGTCTGTTCCAATGAAGGTCAAGTTATTCGTTGGGTGCCTGTTGACAGGCTAACAAGCTATTCATTCCCAGCGGCTAATAGGGCTATTGTTAACGCGGTTCAGTTGCCGAGTCGCTACGCGATAATTGCTGATGACAACCTTTTTGCACTTCAAAGAACACTTATTCGTTTTGTTGAAAATAACGTTAAACTCATTCAACTGCGAACGAAATTATTATCTACGGCTGATCTGCAAAAAATGCTTGAATTTGCCACGCCTGTTTGTAAAGAAAATCAGGTCATATTGATGGTGAATTCTGATCTTTGTGTGGGTGATGCTTTAGTGGTTAACATACACCTGACAGGTAAGGACTTAATGGCAATTAATCAGCGTCCTAAAGTCACTGGATGGGTGGGTGCATCCTGTCATAGCTACAGTGAATTGCAACATGCTGAGGCTATCGGAGTGGATTTTGTTGTGTTGGCTCCGGTTAAAAGAACAACGACCCATCCTGATGCTAAACCCTTGGGTTGGGAGCGTTTCCAGAAATTAGTCACTCAAGTTAATATCCCTGTTTATGCGTTGGGTGGAATGATGGCTTCAGATTTGTCCTTAACATATGAAAACGGTGGTCAGGGTATAGCTGGAATTAGTACTTTTTTATCTTAGTTCGTCTTTTTTGTTTAAATCAGTATTTATAATAAACAGCGAGTGATTTCAAAAGGAATGTCGGATTGCGTTTGAGTCGGTCTTCCGCCTTCTTTAGACGGCATCATAAAACGAATGGAGAAACGATGCTTCCCACCACTGATTTCGGCATAACAAGGAATAGTTTTGTCGATACGTATTTGAATGAGTTGGTAGGAAGATGATGGGTCTAGGTTATCTTGAAAGAAGCCCGTTTGTGCTATTTCCTGTGAGGGTGAACTACTTTGGCGAATAAATCTTAGAACGAGTTCAATGGCATGACGAATGTCAGAAAATGATGCAGACCATTTTTCAAGGTCATTGCGTTGTTGAGGGGGGGCTTGTTCTAGCCAATAATGAAAACCAGGTAAATCAAAAGAGCAACTGCCGCCGGGAATTGAGGTTCGCTGGGTAACGTTTTTTAGTAATTCATTCCCTTCAATGATGGCGATGCCTATTTTTCCATTACACTGGTAGAGTGATTGACTGACTGCTTGTAATTCTTGCAATATAGATTGAAGTTTGGAATCGTCAATATCTTCATTCTTTGAAATCATAGTTAAGATTGAGGTATGGCGCTCTAATTCTTTCAAAATAGCTGATTTAATATCATTACGTGCAAATAAAGTAATGATTGAATGAAGAGCGTCAATGGCAGCGCGTTTATCCCAAACAGTTGTCCCTTGTAAACAATGATCGAATTGTTGAAAAAGGTGTTCCAAGCGCATAAAGAGTCGAATGCGTTCTTTGAGGGGAAATTCGTAGGCTAGGAAATTATTCACGGACTATTGATCGGCAGGTAATTGACATAAGGATTGGTAGAAATTGTGCAGTTTTTTCACTGATTCGGCAAGTTCTTGAGTGCTGCCATTATTGGTGATTATATCATTAGCAACAGTTAAGCGCGATTTTCGTGAAGCTTGACAATTGAGAATGTTTTTAATTTGATCAGTCGGTAGACCGTTTCTCTTTTTAATGCGAAGAATCTGAAGTGCCTCTGGACAGTCTATCACGAGCGTTCTATCAACCCAGTTACATAACTTTTTTTCAACGAGTAATGGGATGCAGAGTAAAACATAGTCACATGTTAATTGCTGGATTGAAGTAAATATTTCGTGATGAATTAACGGGTGAAGAATGTTTTCAAGCAGTTGTTTTTGAGTGTGGTTCGAGAAGACTTGTTCGCGTAGTTTAGCTCGGAGCAAATGTCCTTGGTTGTCGATACAGGAACTAAAGTGTACGGCAATTTCTTGAAGAGCTGGTTGTCCAGGTTGTGTGAGTTGGTGCGCTATTTTATCGGCATCAATAATGGGAACTCCTAGTGACTCAAAATGATTTGCGGCGGTGCTTTTGCCGCTACCAATGCCGCCGGTGAGTCCAATTTTCAGCATAAATTATTATTTGAATGATCGATATAATAAAAAAAGATTTTTTTTGTCCAATTTATATTATAACGTTTAGGGCGCTTGTCAGGATAAAAAATAGTGTGAGTGGGGAACTGATCCGACGTTTAGATGACGGATCCTAATTTAAAGATGGGCAGATACATGGCAACCACTAGGCTACCCACTAGGCCTCCTAGAATAACCATAATTAAAGGTTCGAGTAAATCGCTTAGGTTATCAACGGCATTATCAATGTCTTCTTCATAAAAATCGGCAACCTTGCTGAGCATCGTATCCATAGCGCCTGACTCCTCACCAATAGCAACCATTTGAATAATAAGAAAGGGAAAAACTTCAGTTTGTTGCATACTGAGTTGTAGTTGTTGCCCTGTTGAGACTTTATCTCGAATAACAAGAACTTGTTGACTATAAACGTGGTTTCCTGTCGCACCAGAGACCGAGGTTAAGGCATCGACCAAGGGTACGCCGGCTGTTGACAGCGTTGATAGTGTTCGGGCAAAGCGAGCGATAGCTGCTTTACGCAGAATGGGTCCAATCACGGGAATAAGTAAGTAAATTTTATCAAGGGTATGTCGGAAATTGGGCGAGCGTTTATGAAAAAAACGGACAATCATTATAATTGCCGCCAACACTCCTAATACAACCCACCAAAATGCTTGTAACCAGTCGGATAGGTCAATGACTAAGCGTGTGAAAAGCGGAAGATCAGCGCCAAAGTCTTGAAAAAGTTCTTCAAAGACCGGCACGACAAAAAGTAATAAAATTGCGGTGACTAGCACGGCGACGATAAGTACAGCGATAGGATAAGTCAGTGCTTTTTTGATTTTTGCTTTAAGTGATTCGGTTTTTTCTTTGTAAGTTGCAATTTTAGCAAGCAATATTTCTAAAACACCGGCGTGCTCACCAGCCTGAACTAGGCTGCAGAAGAGATCATCAAAATAATCAGGTCGTTTTTTAAGGGCTTCAGTAAACGACAAGCCATTTTCGATGTCTTTTTTTATATCGAGCAGTAAGATTTTCATCCTTTCATTATCATGACCATGACCGGTAATTTCCAAAGCCTGAACCAATGGCACGCCGGCTTCTAGCATGGTGGCTAATTGTCGACTAAGAATGGCTATATCTTTGCTGGTGATTTTCTTTTGCCGGGTGGATAGAAATGATTTCGATTTGGGTTTAATGCGGATAATTCGAATACCTTGGCGACGAATTTCAGTCTGAGCCGTGGTTATATTCTGACTGCTAAGAGTACCTTTTGTGGGTTGCCCTGTTGCGGTGTTAATACCGCGCCAGCTATATTCTATGGGAGTGTCGTTTTTACTCATAAGTTTAGCCTCGAGTGACTCTGTTGATTTCTTCAAGACTGGTGATGCCGGCACTTACTTTTTTAAGTGCAGATTGTCTTAAATTCAAAATATTTTCTGATTGACATTGTGTTTCGAGTTGACTGGAATTGCAGTTAGCTAAAATAAGTTGCTGCATTGCAGGACTGATAGGCATAACTTGATAGATTCCTATGCGGCCAAGGTAACCGTTATGACAATGTTCACAGCCTTGTGGAGCAAAGAGTGTTAGCTTTTTAAGTGATTCTTGATTAAAACCTGCATTCAGTAAGGTTTGATCAGGTAGTTTTTCTTCTTGTTTGCAAGAGTCACATAATTTACGAACCAGGCGTTGGGCAATAATTAATTGTATTGATGAAATAATATTGTAAGGCGGAATGCCCATTTGAGTAAGGCGACTTAATGTTTGCGGTGCATCGTTAGTATGCAGAGTTGAGAGAACCAGATGGCCGGTTTGAGCGGCTTTGACCGATATTTCAGCGGTTTCTTGGTCTCTGATTTCACCCACCATAATGACATCGGGGTCTTGTCGCAGAAACGCGCGTAGTGTCGTTGAGAAGTTAACACCCGCCTTAGGGTTCATGTTGACTTGATTAATGCCCGGGAGTGTTATTTCAACAGGGTCTTCGGCGGTTGATATATTGAGCTGTGGCGAATTTAAGATATTGAGTGCTGTATAAAGTGTGACCGTTTTACCGCTACCTGTTGGGCCGGTAATAAGGATTAATCCATAGGGTTGGTTGATCGCATTAACGAAGGATTTCATTTGGTCATTTTCGAAGCCTAGAGCTTCAATGCCTAACGTAGCAGTAGTGGGATCTAAGATTCGGAGTACCACTTTTTCGCCATATAAGGTCGGGCAAGTGTTAACACGGAAGTCGATAAATTTATCTTTTGAAAATTTAATTTTTATCCGGCCGTCTTGAGGAATGCGTCGTACGGCAATGTCCATTTTCGCCATGACTTTTATGCGTGAAATTATTCGCTTGGCCATGTTGCTAGGTGGCGTGGCTATTTCTTGTAAAACACCATCCGCTCGGAATCGGATTCTGAAGAAATGTTCGTAGGGCTCTACATGAATATCAGAGGCGCCTTTTTTTATGGCATCTATCAGGATTTGCTTAACGAATCGAACGATAGGTGCATCATCAACCTCAGAAGCGTTATCGATTTGATCTTGTTGTGTAGGAAGTGGTTCGTCCTCTTCTATAATGCTGATATTCTCATCGAGAATATCAGCTATGGTTGTTTCTTGGGCATCAAGGCAGAGCTGAATCGTAATATTGAGTTTATTGTCTTCAACAATAATAATTTCAGTTTGTTGGCGCGTGTGAAATTTTATTTGATTGAGAGTGTGGTTGTTCGTTGGATCAGATAAAGCAATAAATAAGGTGTTATTGCGCTTAAATAACGGTAGAACCTGATGCTCTCGAATTAATGAATCAGTTAATTCTGAGAGCGGTAATTGGTGTATATCGATGACATCAAGATCTAAATAGGATAGGCCGAATTCTTCAACGGCAATCATCGCTATACTATAATTGTCAACGAGTTGTCGGCTCAGAATATAACTGAGTACTGAGGTTTTCTCTTTTTTAGCTTGGCTGATAAGTTCGGGCGTATCTGTTTCATTGATCAATCCTCTGTTAATAAGGGTTTTAACGAGTCCGAATGTTATTTTGGGTGCAGTTTGGGAGTCCACGGTTACTATTCCTTCCTATCTTGCTAAAGATAGAAGAAATAGTAACGTTGTCTAATATTTACTTGAAATTCGTTAATTAAGCGTGCGGATTAAAGCTGTGTAATTTTTTGCAGTTGTGCATTTAATTGAGAGAGGGATAGGCTCAAATCGGTTAGCTTTTCCTTTTCTTTGTCAATGACTGCTTGGGGGGCACGTGCGATAAAGTTTGGGTTCTTTAATTTTCCTTCAATTCGAGGGAGTTCCTTCGATACTTTCAAAATTTCTTTTTCAAGGCGGCTTATTTCTGCGGCTTTATCGATTAGCCCCGACATGGGTATTAATATCTGTAAAGTACCGACTAAAGCAATGGCTGATTCTGGGGGGGTCTCAGTATCATCTAGCCAGGTGATTGATTCAAGGCGTCCCAGTTTTATTAAGAAATGCTGTGTCTTTATTTTTAAATCACGGTCTTCGGGTGTGCCTTGTTGTAATAGGACGTTAAGTTTTTTGCCGGGAGCGATATTCATTTCGCCGCGAATACGGCGTACCCCCAGGATAAAATTCATGACCCAATTGATTTCTTTAATGGCGCTATCGCTGATGAGTTGGCTGTTGGCTTTCGGATAAGACTGCAACATAATCGAATCTTCGTTATTGCCGGTTAGCGGTGCAACGCGTTGCCATATTTCCTCAGTGATAAAAGGCATAAAGGGGTGTGCCAGGCGAAGTAGTTTTTCCAGTGTGGTTACCAGTGTTTGCCGGGTTCCGCGTTGTTGTTCCGGACTACCGTCTTGCAAGGATATTTTGGCTAATTCAAGGTACCAGTCGCAATATTCATTCCAAGTGAAGTCATAAATGGCTTGGGCGGCAAGGTCAAAGCGATAATTATCAATAGCCTCCGTCGTTGTCGTGATAACTTGTTGAAAACGTGATGTTATCCAATAGTCGGCTTGAGAAAGTTCAACGGCGTCATTGAGCGTTCCGTTATCCTGATTCTCTGTATTCATTAAAACATAACGGGCAGCATTCCACAGTTTGTTACAGAAGTTACGATACCCTTCTATACGATGACTGTCTAAGCGAATATCTCGTCCTGTTGAGGCAATAGAGGCAAAGGTAAAGCGCAAAGCATCAGTTCCATAGCCCGGAATTCCGTCCGGAAAACTTTTGCGCGTCAGGCGCTCTATTTTTTCTGATAGATGGGGTTGCATCATGTCAGTTGTTCGTTTGTTGACCAGACTTTCAAGGTCAATGCCATCAATGACATGAATCGGGTCGAGGACATTGCCTTTTGATTTAGACATTTTTTGACCTTCGGAGTCGCGTACAAGGCCATGGACATAGACATCTTTAAAAGGCACATCGCCCATAAACTTGAGGCCCATCATAATCATTCTGGCGACCCAAAAGAAAATGATGTCAAAGCCAGTGACCAGAACGCTGGTAGGGTAGTATTTGTTGAGTTCAGCGGTCTTTTCTGGCCAACCTAAGGTTGAAAACGGCCAGAGTGCTGATGAAAACCAGGTGTCTAGAACATCCGGGTCTTGTCGAAGTTGGGTGTCATTGGACAGTTGGTGTTGTTGGCGAATTTCTGCTTCAGAGCGCCCCACATAAATAGCGCCCTTGTCGTCGTACCAGGCTGGGATACGATGTCCCCACCATATTTGTCTTGAAATACACCAATCTTGAATATTATTCATCCATTCAAAATAAGTGTTTTTCCAGTTGTCAGGTACAAATCGAATATCGCCGTTTTTAACGGCGGCAATAGCGGGCTCAGCAAGGGGTTGTGTTTTAACATACCATTGGTCAGTTAACAGCGGTTCAATAACGGAGTGGGTTCTATCGCCTCGAGGCACCATTAATTTATGGTCTTCAATTTTTTCCAGTAAGTTACCGGCATCAAGATCATTGATGATTTTTTTGCGTGCCTCGAAACGGTCGAGACCCACGTAGGCGGATGGAATTAATTGACCTTCAGTCGCTTCGTTGTCCCGAATAGTTGCGTGAGGTGTAAAAAGGTTTATGAGTCCGCCATGCGGTAATGCTTGGATAGTCGCTTGATCACGGTGGCGTAGCCAGACCTCATAATCATTAAAGTCATGGGCGGGTGTGATTTTGACACAACCGGTACCAAAATCAGGGTCTACATAACTGTCAGCAATGACTGGTATTTCTCGGTTAGTCAGTGGGAGTTTAACAAATTCTCCGATGAGGTGTTGGTAACGTTCATCATCGGGGTGAACAGCCACGGCGAAGTCACCCAACATGGTCTCAGGGCGGGTCGTGGCGACAACCAAATGGCCGGAACCGTTACTGAGCGGATAGCGCATATGCCATAAAAAACCGTTTTCTTCTTCAGACAGCACCTCAAGATCTGAAACAGCCGTATGCAGTACGGGGTCCCAGTTAACGAGTCTTTTTCCTCGGTAAATAAGGCCTTCGTGGTAAAGGGTTATAAACACTTCCTGTACCGCCTTGGAGAGACCTTCATCCATTGTAAAGCGTTCTCTTGACCAATCTAGTGAGGAGCCCATGCGTCGTAATTGTTGGGTAATAGTGCCGCCGGATTGTTCTTTCCAGTCCCATACTTTTTTAATAAAGGCATCGCGGCCATAATCAAAACGCGTTTTGCCTTCACTTTCTATAAGTCGCTCGACAACCATTTGTGTGGCGATACCGGCATGATCGGTTCCTACTTGCCATAAGGTCGCATCGCCTTGCATGCGATGGAATCGAGTTAGGATGTCCATAATGGTATCTTGAAATGCGTGCCCCATATGCAGACTGCCAGTTACATTGGGTGGGGGGATCATAATGCAGTAGGCCTTTTCACCTTCTTTGGGTGTAAAATAGCCTTTTTCTTCCCAGTGGCGATACCAGTTCTGTTCTATTGTGTGTGGGTTATAGGTTTTTTCCATGAAGACAATTTAAATTTAAGCAAAGTGAAATTTTTTTTATTCTAACCTGATTGTAGCTGGAAGCTAAATTGGTTCAGTTAAAAAAGGTTAAATTTTATGCGTGTTAGGGATTAAGTTCATTTCTTTATAGTGTCGGTAACGCTGCCGACCTTCCTTCCGGCAGACTTCATTATCATCAATAATCTCAATAATGCGACTTAGTTTTTCTATGTTGGGGACTAGTTGCTGGGTTAAGTTAACCAGTGTGCCGCGCCAGTCCTCAGGCACACCGTGATTGCTAATGAGTAATTGATCATAAAATGAAGAAGTATTCTTTTGGAGAATTTGATGTGGAATAAAACTGCCAGACCTGAAAGTCCATAGCAAGTTATCCAGGTTCTCACTGGCTTCAATGGAGGGGGTTAGAAAAAAAGCCTTTTGCTTTTGTCTGAAAATCTTCTCGGCTAGTTTGCAAACAAATTGATAACGTTTTTGTTCGCTCGTAGTCGATAAAATATAGAAATCAATTGCGGGCATTGTTGGAGAAATCAATTAAGTACTGTGTCAGTAGTGCGACCGGTCGACCGGTCGCACCTTTTTGGTCACCAGACTTCCATGCCGTGCCGGCGATATCTAAATGCGCCCAACGAAAATTTTCGGCGAAACGTGAGAGAAAGCAAGCCGCAGTAATCGTGCCTCCAGCAGGGCCGCCAATGTTGGCCATGTCGGCAAAATTCGATTTTAATTGGTCTTGGTATTCTTCCCAAAGTGGTAAGCGCCAAACCGGGTCACAGGCTGTGTTTGCAGCCGAAAATAAATCCTCACAGAGCGCATCATCGTTGCTAAGTAAGCCGCTTGGGTGGCGACCTAAAGCAGTAATGCAAGCTCCGGTTAGTGTGGCAAGGTCGATGACCACTTCGGGGTTGTATTTTTGTGCATAGGTCAGGGTATCACACAAAATCAGTCTACCTTCCGCATCGGTGTTAAGTATTTCGATGGTCAGGCCAGACATGCTGGTAACAATATCGCCGGGTTTATTCGCATCACCATCGGGCATATTCTCCGAGGTCGGGATGAGGCCAATGACATTGATTGGTAAACTTAGATTAGAGAGCGCCTGAAAGACACCTAAAACACTTGCGCCACCGCACATATCATATTTCATTTCGTCCATTCCCGAGCTGGGTTTAAGCGATATGCCGCCGGCGTCGAAGGTTAATCCTTTGCCCACGAGGACAATGGGTTTTGATTCTGGGCTTCCACCCCGGTATTCCAGTGTAATTAATTTAGCCGGTTGTCGACTGCCACGGCTTACAGAGAGAAGTGCTCCCATGCCTAATTCGGCCATTTCATCTTCTTCGAGAATACGCGTGGAGAATCGGTTGTTTTGCTGACTTAATTGTAAAGCCTTTTCAGCGAGATAACTTGGAGTGCATACGTTACCCGGTGAATCTGCAAGATTCTTTGTGAATTCTATAGCATTGGCCAGCGCAATGCCCTGTTTAAGTCCCACCTCTGAGTCTGATCGGTTATCTTCTGGTGCAGTGATGCTGATGTGGGTTAATTTTACAGGGCACTCGGGTTTGCTTTTCAGGTCATTAAATTGATAACAGGCGCCCTGAAAGACCTCAACGACTTGACGCACCTTCCAGAGGTTGTTTTGATTCTCAACGGTGGCTTCCGATAAGCAGCAGGTGGCATTAGTCGATGAGGTGCTTTTTAATGCTTTAATGGTGCTAGCTAATACTTTTCGGTAATTTTTGCTGGATAGCGGTTGGTCTTGGTTGCCGAGGCCAACGAGTACGCAGCGTTGATACAAATTGTTGGGGATGAAATTTATTGTTAAAGTATTACCAAGGGTTCCATCAAAGTTGTCGCGTTGAATGATGTTATCAATGAATCCCTGCGTTTGCAGGTTAAAGTCAGAACTTTCTGGGCTGTGTTTTTGCTTTTCAAAAATGCCTAAAACAAGACAATCAGTTTGATTGGATTCAGAAGGTGATGTTATTAATGAAAATTCCATAAATTTTCCCAAAATTGTTTATAGGCATTATGCGTAGCTACACGGCACGGGCGTATAATATACCTTATAACAGTATTTATTAAGAGAGCGATGCAGAAAATAAATTTATTAACTAGGACTAAGCGCCGGCGCCTGTTAACGGTGCTTGATAAAATGGTCGCATGGGAGTTATTTAAAACAGCGTTATCTGTTTTGACTGTTATTGTCATTATTTTGGTGAGTAAAAAGTTTGTAAAAGTTCTGAGTCAGGCGATCGAAGGGCAGATTTCCAGTGATGCTGTTATAAAAATTGTTGGCTATAAGGCTTTAGGGATTGGTATTAGCTTTTTGCCGGCAGCCATTTTTATCGCGGTTTTAGTGGTTTTAGGGCGGATGTACCGTGATCATGAAATAGATGCTATTGCTTCTGGAGGTGCTGGGTTAGCGCGTATTTATCAGTCCATTGCTATCTTTTTAATACCGGTCAGTGTGGTGAGTTTATGTTTGTCTTTATTTTCAACTCCTTGGGCGGAATCGAATATAGTTGAAATAAAACATCAAGATCAACAGCAGTTTGAGTTGAGGGGATTGATTTCAGGTAGTTTTCGTCAGCGCGGTGATTTGATGTTTTTTATTGAGGATATTGATGACAATAATAGAATGCATAATATTTTTGCAACCAATCACAGAACTAAAAATATTGAAGTCATTAATGCAGAGTATGGGCAGCTAGAAGATTTACCGGGGGGACGTTATATTGTCTTACAGGATGCGGAAAGGGTGAGTGGTAAACCCGGGCAGGTAGATGTTGTGATAGAGCGTTTTGATAAGTATGCCTTATTGATTAAAAAGGATAATAAGTTACCCCGCTATCATATAGAGGCGCTGTCTACAAAGACGTTATTGAATGGGTCTTCTTTACGTAATAGTGCTGAATTACAGCGGCGTCTTGCCGTCCCTCTGGGGATATTGATGTTAGGCTTGCTTGCGGTTCCTTTAGCGCAATTAACGCCGCGGGGCGGTGTGTATGGTAATGTGATTGTCGCATTTTTGATTTATTTTAGTTATGCGAATTTACAGAAATTTAGTCAGGGTTGGTTGTTAAAAGGTGTTTTGCCGCTTTGGTTTAGTTTAACGTGGGTTTATGGTTTGATGTTTTTGGTTTGGTTGTTATTGTTACTTCGTTTTTTTGGGTTGCCGTGGATAAAAGTTATTTTTAGACAAAGGTTTGCCGAATGAATGTATTGACGCGTTATATTGCTTTAGAAGTCTTAAAGGCTTACTTTATTGCCATTTTAATATTACTCACTTTTTATAATCTGTTTACCTTTGCCGATGAAATGGGTGATATCGGCAAGGGGGAATACGGTCTTGGGCAGATTGTTTATTATTTAGCCTTAACAACACCGGCTGCTTTTTATGCGTTAACACCATCGGCAGCTTTACTGGCAAGTTTGGTTGCATTGGGTTCAATGGCGAATAATCATGAGTTGGTTGCAATGCGTTCAGCATCATTGTCTCTTTTTGGTATTATTAAGGCGGGGATGTGTGCCGGTTTGATTGTGGTTTTAGTTTCAACCGTTGTTAGTGAGTTTGTTGTCCCGGAGACTTCAGTCTTAGCAAAAACAATGCGAGCGGAAGCGCAAAATAAAGCACTCATGATAAAAAGTGAAAATGGTTTTTGGTTACGAGATGGGAAAAATTATATTAATGTTCGTAAGTTTAAGGGTGAAGGTCATTTAGGTGATTTGGTGGTTTATGAGTTGGATGATCAGCGTCATTTAAAAGTCTTTTCATTCATCCATGAAGCGACTTTTATAAAGGAGAACGAATGGTTGGCGCGGGGGGTTTCTGCCGTTCAGATGGGTTCTGAAAAAGTGTTTTCGAGTCAAATTGAAGAAAAACGCTGGCCTTTTTCAATTACACAGCGTTTTTTGGATATTGTTTTGGTCAAGCCTGAGACGCTCTCATCTGTCAATTTGTTTCATTACATACAGTTTTTAAAGAAAAATGAACAGAAAACAGATGCGCTGGAGCTAGCGTTTTGGAATCGGGTGACAAGTCCTGTCGTTATTATGGTGATGATATTAATTGCGGTGCCTTTTGTGGTAAAGGTGAACCGGGTTACCAGTATTGGTTTTAGAATGTTGGTGGGTACAGTGCTTGGTATTGGGTTCCACCTTTTTAATAAAGTAGTCGGTTATATGGGATTGGTGTACGGGTTTGATCCCTTGTTAATGGGTGTTTTACCTAGTTTAACTATTCTGGCTATGGCGAGTATGGTCATTTCATCCTTGCGATGAAATGATGCTAATTAATCTTTGGTGGTGATAAAGGCTTGTGTGCCAGAAAGGCGGTCATGTAAGGACTTTTTTTCTTTGTCGAATAAAATCCAGATAAAACCTAGCCCGAATAATCCCCAGGAAAGAGTCGCCCAAATGAATCGTGAAAGGGCATCTTTCCAGCTTAGTGGTTGCTTTGTCTCAGTTAAAATTTGTATTTTCCATGCCCGCAGTCCAAGTGTTTGTCCGCCATGAGTCCAGAACCAGCCAAAAAATAGAAAGCAGACGCTGACCAGATACCCAAGGTATAAAGGGTTCCCCGCAAAGGCTTCGCCCGCGTTAAAAGGTAAGGCAAGTGCTGTAGAAATAAATAATAAGGCTGCTAATAGGAATGTATCATAGAAAATTGCAAATAAGCGGCGCCAAAAGCCGGGGTGACACGGTGTGTTGATTTGATCGATTGTCATATTTTCACGAAGACCCAGTTAAATTATGTTATTTAAATAAGGCCAGTTTTTGACCAAAGTACATTGCTAAGCCTACGAGCGTGCCTAGCATTACCAGTGAAAAGAGGAAGGGTGGGCGAAGGAAAAGCAAAATGGCAAAGTCAACAATGAATATGCTAGATATCAGGGGAGCCTCTAGTAATTGTTTGAGTACCTTGTTAATTAAGATATCTTGTACGGTGCCCAAAATAGCAGTGATGCTTTTAAGATCTGGTAATGTTTTTGTTGCCATAGTTAGAATCCCCTCTGTTAAATGCCATGTATACCTACTCGCTAGCTAATAATAAATTGATCAAAAGGTCAAGGCTTTTAGTTTTTAATTCAGTGTTATTTGTACGAAATTTTATCTTACTGTTAGAATGCTGTCATGAATTTAATTTTATTTATAGGAAAAGGTCGATTTTTGATTTTATAAAAAAACTCGTTTCATTACCCAAGAGTCCTGATTCTGAATCAGGTTTTGTAATTTATCCACGATCAGCACATACGGTATCGAGGGCGCAAATCAGTGATAATGCGCTTAAGGTGCTTTATCGGCTTAAGAGTAATGGTTATCAGTCTTATCTGGTCGGGGGCTGTGTAAGGGATTTGTTGTTAGGGCTTGAGCCGAAAGATTTTGATGTGGTGACTGATGCTAGTCCTGAGCAAATTAAGGCTATTTTTCGTAATTGCAGATTAATTGGGCGACGCTTTAGATTGGCGCATGTTCATTTTGGCCGTGAAATTATTGAGGTGGCAACCTTTAGAGGTGCTTCCGGTGATGAAAGGGGGGCGGATCGGGTTCATGAAAATGGGCGTTTGTTACGTGACAATGTTTATGGCACGATTGAAGAAGATGTTTGGCGACGCGATTTCACGGTCAATGCGCTTTATTATAATATTCGTGATTTTTCAATTATCGATTACGTTAATGGGTTTAAAGATCATCAGCAGGGAATTTTGCGTTTAATCGGTGATTCTGAAGTGCGTTATCGTGAAGATCCTGTGAGAATGTTACGGGCAGTCAGATTTTCTACTAAGCTGAATTTCCAGTTAGATCCAGAGAGTGCGAAAAGTATTGGTGAAATGGCTGATTTGCTGCAGGGTGTTCCATCGGCGCGCCTTTATGACGAAGTCCTGAAACTTTTTTTATCGGGGTCTGCCATTGCGGTTTTTGAGTTATTGGAACGCTATCGGTTATTTGCGGTTCTTTTTCCTGATACGGATAAAAGTTTACAGCAGGCTGAAGGTGATTTCCCGCGCGCGTTGTTACTCAAAGCATTAGGAAATACGGATTCACGGATAGCGGAAGGAAAGTCAGTGATGCCCTATTTTCTATTGTCAGCTTTTTTATGGGATACCGTGCAAAGCCTTGTGGCGATAAAAGTACAAAAAGGAATGAACGAAGTTATGGCTTTTCAGGAAGCCGGTAATGAAGCGATTGGCCGTCAGGTAAATTTTACGGCATTTCCTAAAAGAGTTGGCTTGTCTATGCGAGAGGTTTGGGGTTTGCAGCCGCGTTTTGAGCAGCGGGTAGGGGCGCGTGCTTTTCGTGTTTTGGCGCATCCGCGTTTTCGAGCAGCTTATGATTTTTTGTTGCTGAGGGCGCAGACAGGTAATGCAGCCCTTGAGTTAGCGCAGTGGTGGACTGAATTTCAGGTGGCTAATAATGAGCGCCAAAAAGAAATGGTGCGCGCGATACCGGGCGCAAAAAAAAGAGTTAGTCGACGAAAAAAAACGGTGGTACGAAGTAAGCGTGTTGTGATTTCACAATGATATATTGTGAGGAAAAGGTTGTTGCATTTGTTGGGTTGGGGAGTAACTTGGCTGACCCCTCCGTGCAAATTGATCAGGCGCGTCGTGCGATCAATGCCCTAGCAAAGGTTGATGAATTGGGCTTTTCATCGCTTTACCGCAGCCCTCCAATGGGCCCACAAAATCAACCTGATTATACGAATGCAGTGATGAAGGTAGTCACTCAACTGCCGGCGTTGGTTTTGTTACGCGCCATGCAGAAGATAGAGAATAGTCAGGGGCGAGTGAGAACCGGCGAACGTTGGGTGGCGAGGACGTTGGATCTTGATTTATTGTTGTTTGGAGAGCAATGCATTCGGGAACCTGATTTGGTTGTACCGCATCCTGGACTTGCTGAACGTGCCTTTGTTTTATACCCTCTAGAAGAGATCGATAAGGATATTAAAGTACCCGGTTTGGGCGTCATAACGGAGCTGGTTTCAAATTGTCCGTTATCTGGACTGATAAAGATTAATTAAAGTAAAAGAAAATAAATTATGACGTTATACCCAGTGATCGCTCAAGAAGGGCTGTTATCCGTATTGGATTTGAATAAGATGAAACTGCACGGCGAGAAGATTGCGTGTTTGACGGCCTATGATGCTAGTTTTGGGCAATTAATTGATGAGGCCGGTGTCGATATTATTTTAGTCGGCGATTCTTTAGGAATGGTCGTTCAGGGGAATGACAGCACGTTAGCGGTGACTATGGATGACATGGTTTATCATACCCGGTGTGTTGTTAAGGCAAGAAAAAGGGCCTTAGTGCTTGCTGATCTGCCGTTTATGAGCTGCGCTACTGTTAGCCTGGCTTTGCAGAGTTCGGCGCGACTGTTGCGTGAGAGTGGCGCCCAGATGGTTAAGTTGGAAGGAGCAAAGGCAAAAATTGTTTCTGCTCTAGTTGCAGAGGGTGTTCCTGTTTGCGGCCATTTAGGCTTGTTGCCGCAGTCAATTAATCAATTGGGACGTTATGTTGTGCAGGGAAAAAGCACTGTAGCCGCCGATAAAATTATTGAGGATGCTATTGCGCTTGAGCGTGCAGGAATTAGTCTGTTGGTTTTGGAGTGTATTCCGAGTGCTTTGACAGAGCGTATTAGTCAGGTTCTGAGTATACCTATTATTGGAATTGGCGCGGGTCGTCACTGTGATGGTCAAGTTCTTGTTTTGTATGATATTTTAGATATTAGTATTGGTAGGCGACCGCGGTTTTCAAAGAATTATATGGCCGAGACAGGTACTATTCAGGCCGCTGTTGGAGCGTTCGTTAAAGCG
This sequence comes from Methylococcaceae bacterium, assembly GCA_012965425.1. Lineage (GTDB taxonomy): Bacteria > Pseudomonadota > Gammaproteobacteria > Methylococcales > Methylomonadaceae > OPU3-GD-OMZ. The sequence goes on along the minus strand of DTSI01000155.1, from coordinate 87,202 downwards.
GTTAAGGCACGGGAGTTTCCATTAGCCGAGCATGGGTTTTAATGGCGCTTCAGGTCTGTAAGGATATTGATTCTATCCGACAGTGGGTAGCAAAATGGCGATCCAATGGTGAAGCGGTGGGTTTTGTGCCCACAATGGGTAATCTGCACGCAGGGCATTTACATTTAGTGGAGCAAGCGCAAAAGAGAACCGATAGAGTCGTGGTTAGTATTTTTGTTAATCCCTTACAATTTGGCCCCGGTGAAGATTTTAATGCTTATCCGCGTACAGTGGATGAGGATAGGAAAAAACTCGAAGGTTTCGGGGTTGATTTGCTGTTTTTACCCACTAATGCAGGTGTTTTTTCCAATAGTGCAAGTACCACTGTGGCGGTTGGCGATCTTTCAGGGCGTCATTGTGGCCGGTCTAGACCCGGTCATTTCTCAGGTGTGGCGACTATTGTCTGCAAATTACTTAATATTGTGCAGCCGAATCAATTGTTCTTGGGAGAAAAAGATTTTCAACAATTGTTGATTGTTCGTAAAATGATCTCGGAGTTGAATTTTCCGGTGCAGGTGAAAGGTATTCCAACCGTTCGGGAGAACGATGGGTTGGCTTTAAGTTCAAGGAATTCTTATTTGAATGCCTTGGAGCGTCAGAGCGCACCTTTGTTATATCAGTCTTTATGTAGGGCAAAGGAACAAATAAAAAATGGTCGACGGGATTGGGCGGGCATAGAAAAAGAGCAGGTAGAAATACTTGAGAAGGCGGGTTTTAACGTTGATTTTTTTTCAATTTGTAGTGTCGACGATTTACTGCCAGCGGCCAATGATCATGCGTCATGGGTGATTCTAGCAGCGGTCATCTTGGGCCAAACGCGCTTAATTGATAATATTCAGATCATGCGGAGCTGATTTTAAATGAGCGTAGAAGATATTTTGGTTGTGTGTCTTATTAGATTGCGGCATAATATTCTGTTCCAAAAATATTGAGAGCTTACTTATGCTGACAACAATGCTCAAAGCAAAATTACATCGAGCGAGTGTTACTCATTCTGAGCTTGATTACGAGGGGTCTTGTGCGATAGACGGTAAATTTCTTGAATTGGCCGGAATCCGTGAGTATGAGCAGATTCAGATCTATAATATTGATAATGGTGCGCGTTTTACCACCTATGTAATTCGAGCAGAGGACGGTTCTGGTATTATTTCCGTAAATGGAGCCGCAGCGCGGTTGGCCAGTAAGGGTGATTTAGTGATTATATGCGCTTATGCTGCGCTTGATGCGCAAGAATTGGAATCTTTCAAGCCTAAGCTGATTTATTTTAACGCTGACAATGAAGTGGTTCGTTGTGGTCATGCTATTCCGGTTCAGGCCGCTTAAATTCAAGGTATGTTTTGTTTGAGTGCTTGGTAGCGGATCAGGTCTTCAGGGGTGTCGACATCCCATTGCAGTGGTAATTCGTAGTAGTTAAGCGTTAAGCTCTTGATGCGCTTAAGCGTTGTTTTTAGAACGTCTTCTTTCCCCCAGTTTATATCCTTAAATATTAGCTCCTGTGGTCGGTTGAGTCCGATTAAAGCATAACCGCCGTCTGTTGCAGGGGCCAGTGTAATGTCATGGCGGTTCTTGAGTGCCATAATTGCATTTTTCAAAACTTCAGGTGATAGTGAGGGTGAATCTGACCCAATGAGGATGACGTGTCGTGCTGATTGAAGGGATGAGCAGAAGGCGTGGTGCATTTTTTCCCCTAAATTATTCCCCACTTGTTTTTCTAAGGTAATCGGAAAGTTTCCTTTGAGTGTTGTAAAGAACTTGTGTGCAGGAGATGGGCTACACCACAGTTGGGTCGGGCAAATGGCTTCTTTGCAGGCCATTTCTAAGGTGCTGATTGTAAGTTGTTTGTGTACTTGGGCGGCGGCTTGATCGGTTAGCGGGGGGCAGAGTCGGGTCTTAACTTGCCCCGGTGTGGGGGCTTTACTGAAGGCAAGGATGCGGGCGTCATTAAATAGGTAGGGCATCTGGTTAACAGGACCTTCGGTCTAGTTCGCGGCGATTGCTTTGGTTTAATTGATAACGTTGAATCGATTTGGTAATTTCGTCATAGGCGGCCTCTTTGTTCAGCCAGCCCTTGACTTGTACCCATTTGTCATCTTCTAGGTCTTTATAGTGCTCAAAGAAATGAGCAATGGTTATCAACGAGGCCTCGGGGAAATCTTGATAATCGTCTATATGGTTATAAAAAGACGTTAGCTTTTTGATCGGTACAGCGAGAATTTTGGGGTCAGGTCCGGCGTCGTCAGTAACATCAAGCAGCCCTACGGGGCGACAGCGAATGATGCAGCGCGATAAGAGCGGCACCGGTGTGACCACAAGCACATCCACGGGGTCGTCATCGCTGGATAATGTTTGTGGAATATAACCGTAGTTGCTAGGGTATTGCATAGCGGTGCCCATGAACCGATCCACAAATAAAGCGGCAGATTCTTTGTCGACTTCGTATTTAACCGGGTTTCCTTGGGCGGGGATTTCGATAATAACATTGATATCGTGGGGCGGGTTCTTGCCGGGTGAGACATTGTATAAGGGCATACTGATTCCTTAAGATTTAATTAAACTTAAAAAAGCACTGTGGGATTAGTGAGTTAAAGAATAGCTTGTTTTTCCTGTCATTGTTAGTCTTTATCCGGTGCTAAACTGGGGCTTATTTTGAATAATTAAGTATTTAAGAGGGGATATGTTAGGACGGTTAAGAAAGATGGTTGTTAAATTGGATGAGACTGTTGCTTATCAATTGCCATTGACGGATGAGCGGGTCAATTTGAATGCTTTGATTGGGCGGTCTATTGTTTTGCGTTATACCGGTAAGATTTTTTGTGTACATTGTGGGCGCCAGACGAAGAAAAGTTTTAATCAAGGGCATTGTTACCCTTGTTTTATTTCGTTAGCTCGGTGTGATATGTGCATTATGAAACCTGAGCAATGTCATTTCGAACAGGGAACCTGCCGAGAGCCTGAGTGGGGCGAAACTTTTTGTATGCAGCCTCATTTTGTGTATTTGGCAAAAACATCCGGTGTTAAGGTGGGGATTACGCGATATTCGCAAATCCCTGTTCGTTGGATTGATCAAGGGGCGGTTCAGGCATTGCCTGTTTTTAAAGTAAAATCACGGTATTTATCGGGTCTTATTGAAGTTGTTCTGGCAAAACATATTAAAGATAAAACCAATTGGCAGCGGATGTTGAAGAATCAAGTGGGTGATGAAGATTTGGTGGTGGTACGTGATCGGCTAGTTGCAGAATGTCAGGAGGAGTTGGCCGCGGTAGCAGAGTCGTTTGGTCAAGATGCTATTGAATATCTTGATGCTGAGGCGGTAGTGGATATTCATTTTCCGGTGACCGTGTACCCTGAAAAAGTTAAGTCATTTAACTTGGATAAACAAGCTGAAGTTTCTGGGTTACTGCAAGGAATTAAAGGGCAATATTTGATTTTAGATACCGGTGTTATCAATATTCGGAAATTTTCAGGGTATGAGGTTGAATTGGAGGTATGATGTTTTAATCGACTTTATAGGTCTTTTCTTCGTGATAATAGTCGTTAAATCCGACCGCTTTTGTCAGTTCACTGAAGTTGAGTCCAGCCGGTGGGTGGCCGCTCTTTAAGGCGACTAAGGCGTGCTGCATGGATTGAATAGAGCTATTTAGCAAAGTGAGGGGGTAGACGGCAATTTTATAGCCTAATTGGTGTAATTTGTCGTGGCTTAGGAGGGGGGTTTTACCGTGTTCAATCAGGTTGGCTAGTTTATAACCCGGTGTGGATTGGCAGTATTGCTGCATTTCCTGAAGGCTTTCAGGGGCTTCTAGAAAATTAATGTCAGCGCCAATTTCGTGGAAAAGTTGAGTTCGGGCGATAGCTTCATTTAACCCGTGTGTTGCTCTGGCGTCGGTTCTTGCCATAATGAGAATGTCCGCGCCCTCGTTTCGTGCATCGACTGCGGCTTGAATGCGCATAGCCGCCTCATTTCGGCTGACGACAGATTTTCCTTGGGTATGACCGCAGCGTTTGGGGGCGACCTGGTCTTCAAGCATAATGCAGGCAAAGCCTGCTTGGGCATAGCCCTGAACGGTTCGCTTGATATTGATGGCATTGCCAAAGCCGGTGTCGCCATCACCCCAGATTGGTATTGAGACCGCGTTACAGATGTTTTGCCCTTGGTTGAGCATTTCTCCATAAGAAATTAGGCCGGTGTCAGGCAGTCCCAGTCGGCTGGCTGATACGGCAAATCCGCTCATAAAAGCACTCCTAAAGCCCGCTTGTTCGCAAAGTTTTGCGGAAAGGCCGTCGTGGCACCCGGGTATCGCCAATAATTCCGGTTGTTCGAGTAGTCGACGCAGTTGCGTGGCTGCTGATTCGTTGGTTTTTGGGCTGAGGGTGGTCATGGGAGGTTATTTTACCTAACGTTTTTGGCCATTTACCGGCGGTATGAGGACATGAAGAAACTGTAGGGAATAGTAACATTTTGATCTTTTTTTAAAAGAAAAATGACGCTATTGGGCAGGAAAACAAAGTTTTTTTGTGCCTATAAATGACAATTTTACAAGGAACAAGTATGATTAAGGGTTACGGTGTTAAAATTGGTATGGTTTTTTATATCCCTTGTGTTTTGTGCGTTTAAAACAATGATGAGGGTGGTGATTAAATACAGTTTTTGAGGATATGAGTGTGGAACTGAGTGGCGGGCAGATTGTTGTCCAGTGTCTAAAAGACGAAGGCGTAGAATTAATTTTTGGGTATCCGGGTGGGGCAGTATTGCATTTGTACGATGCAATCTTTCAGCAGGATGATGTGCAACACATTCTCGTGCGCCATGAACAGGCGGCGACGCATGCAGCAGACGCGTATGCGCGTTCTACCGGTAAGCCGGGGGTTGTGTTAGTAACATCAGGACCCGGTGCGACCAATGCTGTGACTGGCATTGCGACGGCTTATATGGACTCAATTCCCCTGGTGGTGATTTCTGGGCAAGTGCCATCGGCAGTGATCGGCAGTGATGCTTTTCAAGAAGTTGATATGGTTGGGATTACCCGGCCGTGTGTGAAGCATAATTTTTTGGTTAACAATGTGGCTGATATTGCTGAAACCATGAAAAAAGCATTCCATGTTGCGACCACAGGACGACCTGGGCCGGTGGTTGTGGATATCCCTAAAGATCTCACGGACCCGAATATTAAAGTGCCTTATGTCTACCCTGAGTCAGTTAGTATGCGATCCTATAAGCCTCCGCGAGAAGGAGATCAGAGGCAAGTTCAGAAAGCGGTTGATTTGTTATTGTCAGCGAAACGACCGATGATTTACTCTGGCGGAGGCGTTGTTTTAGGTGAGGCGAGTGATGAGTTGCGAACTTTTTCGCGTCTGCTTGGCTATCCGGTAACCAGTACACTGATGGGGTTAGGCGCTTTTCCAGCGACTGATGCTCAGTTTATCGGTATGTTGGGTATGCACGGTACATACGAATCTAATATGGGGATGCATGAAAGTGATGTCATTATTGCTATTGGTGCGCGTTTTGATGATCGGGTAACGGGTAAATTAACGGAGTTTTGTCCCTACGCTAAAATCATTCATATTGATATTGATCCGGCATCCATTGCTAAAACGGTTAAAGTTGATGTGCCAATTGTCGGTGAAGTTGGTATTGTTTTGAAGCAATTAATCGCTGAAATTAACGTTAACGGCAGTCGAATAGATACAGAGGCGTTGGCAGCGTGGTGGGATCGGATTAAAGAATGGCAGTCAGTTAATTGTTTAGAATATGATCGTGAAAGTGCGTTAATTAAACCACAGTATGTGGTTGAACAACTTTATAAGGTAACGGCAGGTAATGCTTTTATTACCTCTGACGTGGGCCAGCATCAGATGTATGCGGCTCAGTTTTATCACTTTGATGAACCCAGGCGTTGGATTAACTCCGGAGGACTAGGCACGATGGGGTTTGGTTTACCGGCGGCTATTGGTGTAAAGTTGGCACATCCTGATGCAGACGTAGCTTGTATTACGGGTGAAGCCAGTATTCAAATGTGTATCCAAGAATTATCGACAGCGCAGCAATACCAAACACCAGTCAAAATTATTAATTTGAATAATCGTTATATGGGGATGGTGCGTCAGTGGCAAGAGTTCTCCTATGAAGGTCGTTATTCGCATTCTTATTTAGAAGCATTGCCTGATTTTGTTAAGTTGGCAGAGGCATACGGGCATGTGGGGATGCAGATTGATAAGCCAGAGGATGTTACGCCGGCATTGGAAGAAGCATTTGCTATGAAAGATAGAACCGTTTTTCTGGATATTATTACTGACCAAAAAGAAAATGTTTATCCTATGATTGAAGCAGGGAAAGGTCATCATGATATGCGGTTAAGAGTCGCGCCAGGCACCCCTATTGATAGGGAGTTGGCATAATGCGGCATATAATATCAATTTTGATTGAGAATGAATCCGGTGCGTTGTCACGTGTCGCTGGGTTGTTTTCTGCACGCGGCTATAATATAGAATCACTAACGGTTGCACCGACAGATGATGTGACATTGTCTAGGATGACTTTGGTGACGCGGGGTAGTGACGAAGTTATTGAGCAAATTGTTAAGCAACTGAATAAATTAATTGATGTCGTTAAATTGACTGATTTAGCAGATGTCGTGCATGTTGAGCGGGAATTGATGTTGATTAAGGTTCAAACAGAGCCGAGTAGTCGAGCAGAAATTAAGCGGATGGCTGATATTTTTCGTGGCAAGGTGATTGATGTGACTTCAAATAGTTACATGATTGAGATGACGGGGTCTTCTGAAAAATTAGATGCTTTTGTTGCTGCTATCAGCACGCATAATATTATTGAAATTATTCGTACCGGTGCTACTGGATTACCCAGAGGGACAGGTAGCCTGATCTCATGACAGTAACAGAATAAAAAACAGACTATTGATACCGTTTAGAAGGTCTTGATAGTTAATGATGATTAACTTTAAAGAAAACAGGAAAACACATGCAAGTTTATTACGATAAAGACGCTGATCTATCAGTGATTCAGGGAAAAAAAGTAGCCATTATTGGTTATGGCTCTCAAGGGCATGCCCATGCTAATAATTTAAAAGATTCGGGTGTCGATGTTGTTGTTGGTTTGCGTGTAGGATCAGCATCAGTAGCGAAAGCTGAGGCTTCAGGTTTAACAGTTAAGGATGTTCCAACGGCAGTTGCCGGGGCAGATGTAGTTATGCTGTTAACACCGGATGAGTTTCAATCGCAGTTATACAAAGTAGAAATTGAGCCGAATTTGAAGCAGGGTGCGGCTTTGGCTTTTGCACACGGTTTTGCAATTCTTTATAACCAAGTCGTGCCACGTTCAGATTTAGATGTCATTATGATCGCACCTAAGGCGCCTGGACATACAGTCAGGTCTGAATTTACTCGTGGTGGAGGTATACCCGATCTTATTGCTATTGAACAAGACTCCTCTGGGACGGCAAAAGCAATCTGTTTGTCATATGCTTCAGCCATTGGCGGTGGTCGCTCGGGTATTATTGAAACGACGTTTCGAGATGAAACTGAGACTGATTTATTTGGTGAGCAAGCAGTTTTATGTGGTGGTGCAGTTGAGCTTGTTAAAGCGGGTTTTGAAACATTGACTGAAGCGGGTTACGCACCAGAAATGGCTTATTTTGAATGTTTGCATGAGTTGAAACTTATTGTCGACCTGATGTATGAAGGCGGCATTGCTAATATGAATTACTCTATCTCAAATAACGCTGAGTACGGTGAATATGTCACTGGACCTAAAATCATTAATGAAGAAAGTCGCCGTGCTATGCGTGAGGCCTTAGAAAATATTCAGCAAGGTGTCTATGCGAAACAGTTTATTCTGGAAGGACAAACAGGTTATCCTGAAATGACGGCTAAACGTCGTTTAAATGCAGAGCATCCGATTGAGTTGGTTGGGAAAGATTTGCGTGACATGATGCCGTGGATTAGCGCCAATAAAATTGTAGATAAGTCAAAAAACTAATAAGTTTGAGAAATTAAAGATCTGGCTGCATCGGTCAGATCTGTTTTTCTTAGCGGATGTGATCAAGTGTTTTAAATTTAATTAGAAGATTGAAGAAATATGACTAAACCAAAAAAAGTTGCGATTCTTACGGCGGGCGGTCTTGCCCCTTGCCTGAGTTCTGCTATTGGAAGCTTGATTGAACGTTATAGTGAAATTGACCCTACGATTGAGATTATTTGTTATCGCAGTGGGTATAAAGGCTTATTGTTAGGTGATTATTATTCGGTAACGCCTGAAATTAGAGAAAACGTAGGCTTGCTACATGGTTTTGGTGGTTCACCGATCGGTAATAGTCGCGTAAAGTTAACGAATATAAAGGACTGTGTCGCTCGGGGGTTAGTTGAGGAAGGCGAGGACCCTCAGAAAGTGGCTGCCGATCAACTCATTAAAGACGGTGTTGACGTTTTGCATACAGTGGGCGGTGATGATACAAATATTGCCGCCGCTAATTTAGCTGCTTTTTTATCTGACAATGATTACGGCTTAACAGTGATAGGTTTGCCGAAAACAGTAGATAATGATGTCTTCCCGATTAAGCAGTCGCTAGGTGCTTGGACTGCTGCTGAGCAAGGGGCGCGTTATTTTCAGAATGTGGTTGCAGAAAATAATTCGAATCCGAGAATGCTTATCGTTCATGAGGTCATGGGTCGAAATTGTGGGTGGTTGACTGCGGCGACAGCACTGGAATATAGAAAATTATTAGAACAACGCCAATGGTTGCCGGGTTTGGGTCTTAACCGTGATGGTTATGAGGTGCATGGGATTTATATTCCAGAAATGGAAATAGATTTTGCAGAAGAAGCGAGGCGTTTGCGTAACATTATGGACAATGTTGATTGTATTAATATTTTTATCTCGGAAGGTGCGGGTGTCGAAGCAATTGTGGCAGAGATGCAGGCCAATGGTGAAGAAGTACCGCGTGATGCATTCGGTCATATTAAGTTAGATGCTGTTAATCCGGGCAAGTGGTTTGGTGAGCAATTTTCTAAAATGATTGGTGCAGAAAAAACACTAATTCAGAAGTCGGGTTATTTTGGCCGCGCTTCTGTCTCTAATGCGGAAGATATTCGCTTAATTAAATCCTGTGCGGATTTGGCGGTTGAATGTGCATTGCGCGGCGAATCGGGTGTTATGGGGCATGATGAAGATCAGGGTAATATCTTGCGGGCCATTGAGTTTCCTCGTATTAAAGGCGGCAAGCCGTTTAATTTGGAGTTAGATTGGTTTAATGAAATGTTAGATGAGATTGGACAGACTAAGGGTGCACGCATAGACGTTCAGCATTAATCTGCTAACACTTAACCGAGCGGGTAAGCTAATAAGTTATCCGTTACGGTTGAAGTTTTAGCTGAAAGTGTTTTTCTAAAATTGAAAAAAATATGAAATCAAAAAAACTAACAATTCGTCAGCGTGGTATTTATTTATTGCCGAATCTATTAACTACCGCAGCAATATTTTCTGGATTTTATGGCATTGTTTCGGCAATCCATGGTGAATTTGCAGTAGCTGCAGCGGCCATTTTTGTGGCACAAATTTTAGATGGCATGGATGGCCGTGTGGCGCGTATGACTAATACGCAAAGTGAGTTCGGTGCACAGTACGATAGTATGGCAGACGTGATCTCGTTCGCGCTTGCTCCAGCAGTAATTATGTATTTGTGGGCCTTTTCTGAGCTTGGGCAATTGGGCTTGTTTGCCGCTTTTGTTCATGTTGCGGGTGGCGCATTAAGGTTGGCACGTTTTAATACGCAGCTAGAAGTGGCTGATAAACGTTATTTTCAAGGGCTCCCAAGTCCTGCTGCTGCTGCAATATTAGCCGGTTATATTTGGATTAGTGAGGCTTATAGTTTTGGTTTTGATGAAGGTGCATTTAAATACTTTGCTTTACTTTTGTCAATTATGACAGGGTTGTTAATGGTCAGTAATTTCCCTTATTACAGTTTTAAAGATATTGATATTAAAAGCCGTGTAAGTTTTGTAGTAACCATTGGTGTTATGTTAGTAATCGGTATTATCTTTGCAGAGCCTGCAATCATGTTATTTTTAATGGCGATGAGTTATGCCGTTTCAGGACCTATTGTGGCGCTTCTAGCACGGCAAAGAAGGGTGGCTAAGAAGAGCGAGGATTAACTGGTAATTGAGTCTATTAACAGTTCTGGGGTGTTGTGTCCTGGTATAAGAAACTCACCTCGAAACGCAGGGCCTTTTTTTCAGTCTAAGACTGAAGTTTCTTCATGAATGGAGTTCTCATGATAGATAAATTAATAATTTTTGATACCACCATGCGTGATGGCGAACAAAGCCCGGGCGCATCAATGAACAAAGATGAAAAGGTTAGGATAGCTAAGGCCTTGGAGCGCCTGAAAGTTGATGTGATGGAGGCTGGTTTTCCGGCTGCGAGTATTGGTGATTTTGAAGCAGTAAGAGCCGTAGCCGACGTTATTAAGGACAGTACCGTTTGTGGTTTGTCACGCGCACTGGATAGAGATATTGACCGTGCCGGTGAAGCACTCCGGCATGCAAATAGTTCAAGAATTCATACCTTTATAGCAACTTCACCCATTCATATGCAAGTGAAGTTGAATATGCAGCCGGATGAAGTCATTGAGTACGCGGTCAGAGCGGTTAAGCGTGCGCGACGGTATACCGATAATGTTGAGTTCTCACCTGAAGATGCAGGCCGTTCGGAAGAAGATTTTCTGTGCCGTATTCTTGAAGCTGTGATTGATGCGGGTGCAACAACGTTAAATATTCCAGACACGGTGGGCTACAGTGTACCGGATCAATTTGGAACTACAATAAAGAATTTGATGGAACGAATTCCTAATTCGGATAAGGCGATATTTTCAGTACATTGCCACAATGATCTGGGATTAGCCGTTGCTAACTCTTTGTCGGCAGTGATTAATGGTGCCAGACAAATTGAATGTACGATTAATGGTTTGGGTGAGAGAGCGGGTAACACGTCACTTGAAGAGGTGGTGATGGCGGTACGGACACGACAAGATGTCTTCCCATGCGAAACCACTGTCGATACACGAGAAATTTTAACCTGTTCAAAGTTAGTCTCCAGTATTACGGGATTCCCTGTGCAGCCTAATAAAGCTATTGTCGGAGCTAATGCTTTTGCTCATGAAGCAGGCATTCATCAGGACGGGGTTTTAAAGAATAGAGAAACCTACGAAATAATGCGTGCTGAAGATGTAGGGTGGTCAGCAAACCGTATAGTTTTGGGAAAGCATTCTGGACGGAATGCATTTAAAACACGAATGACTGAACTCGGGATCGATTTTTCCGGTGAGGAAGAGTTGAATGATGTGTTTTTTAAGTTTAAGCAGTTAGCCGATAAGAAACATGATATTTTTGACGAGGATTTACAAGCATTAATCTCTGAGGCGAGCACTGATTCGGATGATGCAATTAAGTTTATCGCCCTAAAGGTCTGTTCCGAAACCGGGGAAATTCCTATAGCCTATGTGACCTTAAGTATAAATAACCGTGAGGTTTCTGCAGATGCAGAAGGCAGTGGAGCGGTAGATGCAAGCCTTAGAGCGGTTGATAAGTTAGTCGATAATCATGCCGCACTCAGGTTATATTCAGTAAACAATATAACCGATGGCACCGATGCACAAGGCGAAGTTACGGTTCGTTTGGAGCAAGATGGCAAAATTGTCAATGGTTTAGGTTCAGATACAGATATTGTGATTGCTTCTGCCAAAGCCTACATTAATGCAATTAATAAGATTAAATCTTCCGATATTAGATCGCACCCGCAAAAAGGGACTGTTTAATCGGTAGGAGACTGTGTGAAGCAAAGGACGCGGCTCAAATTTTTAGCAATTATGGGGGTTGAAGTTTGGGTCCCGCGCGACCGTTATTCAGTCATTGAATCAGAATTGCGAAACGATAACGTTCCTTTAGGGGCATTAGCAAAAGAGCGTTATGTTGCTGATAATGACGACTTGAATTGGCAAATACTTACCGATAATGTGACAGACTGTCGACGATGTGCAATTTGTCAAAACCGGGTTCAGGCATTAGTGGGTGAAGGCAATAGTCATGCCGATTTGATGTTTATTGGCGGTGCGCCGGATGAAACAGAGGATCAGTTAGGCGGCCCCTTTGTCGGGCAATCCGGTCAGTTGTTAACAGAAATGATCAGGGCAATGGGTTGGGCGCGTGAACAGGTTTATCTGACAAATATTATAAAATGTAAGATACCTGAGGGTCGAGACCCGGCACCGTCTGAAGTGAATGAATGTCTGGTTTATTTAGAACAGCAAATAAAATTGGTTCAACCCAAGATGATTTTGGCGGTGGGTGAAGTTGCTGCAAAAGCACTGCTTGCGACCGACAGTCCTTTGAGTCAATTGAGTGGAAAAATACATTACCGTAATGAAATTCCTCTGGTTGCAATTTTGCACCCAGCCTATTTATTACGGCAACCTTTAGAGAAACGAAAAACATGGTTAGATTTACAGGTGGTATTGAATTGTTTGAAGAACGGCGTAAATTGATTGGTCTCATTTTGATTGAACAGGTAAAGAAATTCTTCATATCTGATGCGGATAGAGATTTTTATGCCAAAATTTTTCCAGGTTCAGTTGATCCGGAAAGTTTGAAGCGTATCCGTAAAATGGAAACAACAGACATTGATGCTGTTTTAGCGCTCGAGCAGACAGTTTATAAATACCCTTGGACTCGTGGTATCTTGGTCGATTGCATGATTGTTCCCGGTTACACTTGCTGGGTGTGTGAGGATGAACATGATGTTTTCGGCTATGCGATTTTAGCTGTTGGTATTGATGAGGCGCATATTATGAATCTTTGTGTGAGTCCCGATGCGCAGGGGGCTGGGTGGGGCGCGCGCTTATTAGATAAAATAATTGCAACCGCTAGAGAAAAGAAGATTGTTGATACGTTACTCTTAGAAGTGAGGAAAACAAATAAACCTGCGATTGCACTTTATAAAAAGTATGGCTTTAAGAAAATAGGCGAAAGGAAAGCCTATTATCCGAGTGAGAATGGTCGTGAGGATGCGGTCATGTTTGCTTTGCCGGTGTCGTAATCAACCGAAAATCCGGATGCCCTTGTTTGAGAAGAAGTCAGCTGATTATTTTAAGGCATCAGTAATATGTGGATTGATCGTATTGTAGATAATTTGATGCATTTTTGGATTACCCGCAATAATATTACCGCTTTTCATAAAGTGGTCGTCGAAAGAGAAGTCGGTCACGATGCCACCAGCCTCTTGTATTAATAAGACCCCTGCAGCCATGTTCCATGGACGCAAGCCAATTTCCCAGAAACCATCCAATCGGCCTGCAGCTAAGTAGGCTAAGTCTAAGGCGGCTGAACCGGTACGACGGATCCCTGCAGAATTGGTATGTAATGCTTTAAACATTTCTAAATAAACATCAAGGTATTGTAGGGGTTTGACAGGAAATCCAGTCCCTAACAGTGACCCTTGTAAGTGCGTTTGTTGGGAAACACGAATTTTTCGGTCATTGAGCAAAGCGCCGGCGCCGCGGCTGGCACAAAATAGCTCATCCTTTAACGGGTCGAAAATGACGCCCTGAGTTATTTTTCCTTTGTGGGTTAAGGCAATGGAAATAGAGTATTGCGGAAATCCATGTAGAAAATTGGTTGTGCCATCAAGCGGGTCAATAATCCAGACATAGTCATTTCCAGGGTGGTGACCACTTTCTTCGGCAATAATACTGTGATCTGGGTAGGCGCTGTTGATGATTCGGATAATTTCGCGTTCAGCGGATTTATCTATTTCAGAGGCAAAACCATTTTTGCTTTTTTGGGGTACTTTTAAGGCACCAATATTATCCGTAGAGCGTAGAATTAACTCACCAGCACTTCGAGCAGCACGAGTAGCAATGTTTAACATTGGATGCATAATATAAATTTTATGTTTATAAAAACCTTATAGGATAACAAATATTTTGGTAAAATTTGCACATTTCGCATAAGGAAATAACCTTGTTAGCCAATATCAGAATTGTTCTAGTCGAAACATCGCATCCTGGAAATATCGGGGCAATTGCGCGCGCGATGAAGAACATGGCATTGTCTCAATTATATTTAGTCAAACCCAAGATATTTCCGAGTGCGGATGCAACCGCACGTGCATCGGGTGCTGATGATATTTTAGCCTCCGCTGTTATTTGTGACACATTAACCGAAGCAATTGCTGATTGTGAAATAGTAATGGGTGCAAGTGCGCGTGATAGAACGATTGGCTGGCCAACCTTAGCAGCTAAACAATGTGCAGAACAAGCGCTCAAAGATGCTAAAACTAATCAGGTTGCATTGGTTTTTGGGCGAGAAAATTCCGGGTTGACTAATGCGGAACTGGATTGTTGTCAGTATTTAATTCGCATTCCGTGTAATAAGGATTTTAGTTCACTGAATCTTGCCGCAGCGGTTCAGGTATTTACCTATGAATTGTTTGCTAAGGCCAATCAGCAAACAGAAAAGGAAGTATTGTCAGCGCCTGAGCCTTTGGCAACATCGGCACAAATAGAAGGTTTTTATCAACATCTACAGGAAACATTGACCGCTATTGATTTTATTCAATCGGGTCAGTCTAATTCAGTGATGCGCCGGCTTCGACGGTTATATGGTCGAAGTCGTTTATCTACTCGAGAAGTAGATATTTTGCGCGGTATTTTGCGAATGTCTCAAGGTCGTAAACAGTAGGGTATTTCATGTTTAATCGAATAAAAGAAGATATTGATTGTGTTTTTGGCCGCGATCCTGCGGCGCACTCCGTTTGGGAAGTTATGACAACTTATCCGGGCTTCCATGCCGTATTATTACATCGTTTAAGTCATTGGCTATGGGCGATGAAGTTTAAGTGGCTAGGGCGATTTGTAGCGCATTTATCGCGCTGGGTAACCGGTATAGAAATTCATCCAGGTGCTCAAATTGGTCGGCGTTTCTTTATTGATCATGGTATGGGGGTGGTGATCGGTGAGACTGCTATCATTGGGGATGATTGCACCTTATATCATGGGGTAACGTTAGGGGGGACTGCTTGGAAAAAAGGTAATCGACACCCTTGTTTAAAAGATGGGGTTGTTATTGGCGCCGGCGCTAAGGTCTTAGGACCGATTGTTGTTGGAAAGAATGCTCGAATTGGCTCAAATTCAGTGGTATTGAAAGATGTTCCCAAAGGTGCCACGGTTGTTGGCATTCCGGCCTATGTTGTTGAGCGGCGGTCTAAGAAGCCCAGTGCGAAACGTGATGCGATTGCCAATAAAATGGGTTTTGATGCCTATGGCGCCACGAACGGCATTCCAGACCCGGTTTCTAATGCAATTAATCAAATGTTGGATCATATTCATCTGTTGGATGGTCAAATCGAAGGCATGAAGAAGGTTCTTAATCAAGCCGGTATTGAATATAAAGAAGAACCTATTCCTGAGTTAGAAGTCCATGAGATTGATGATGGCTCAGGAGACTTCTAAAATGAGTCATACTTATTAATTGAATATAGCCCAGAGTTTTGTTATCCAAAAGCCTACTAAGCCATGATATATCTTGACCATAATGCCACATCGCCTGTAGATCTAAGGGTTTTAGAGGCAATGCAGCCTTATATGACTTCTTTTTATGGTAATCCATCCAGTCTATATCGGCTGGGTCGGGTCGTTCGTAGTGCTATTGAAACAGCACGGTGTCAGGTCGCAGCACTGGTAGGCGCGGAGCCGTCTGAGGTTATTTTTACCAGTGGCGGGACAGAAGCTAATAACTTAGCGATTAAGGGGTTATTAGCCAATCCTACGGTGAAAAAAATTTTTATTTCCAAAACGGAACACCCATCAGTGCTAGAGGCGGCGTTATCCTTGAACGACCTTTTGGCGATTGAATATTTGGCTGTAGACAGTCAGGGGCTGGTTGATTTTGAGGTGGCGCCATCAAGGTTCGGTGCGGGGTTAAATTTTGTATCAGTGATGATGGCTAATAATGAAACCGGTGTTATTCAACCGGTTGCTAGGATAGCAGAGTACTTTAAAGCCATCCATTCATCGATAATTTTACATACAGATGCGGTCCAGGCCTTAGGTAAAATACCGGTCGATATAGCAACATTAAATGTGGATATGCTTTCCCTTTCCAGTCATAAAATTTATGGGCCTAAGGGTGTTGGTGCTTTAGTGGCGCGTAACCCTGCGTCATTAATGCCGTTATTGTTGGGGGGGGCTCAGGAACATGGTGTAAGAGCGGGAACAGAGAATGTGCCCGCCATTATTGGTTTTGGCAAAGCAGCAGAACTTGCTCAGCAATTTTTAATGACAAGGAGTGAGTCTTTAAAACAATTGAGAGACTATTTAGAAGGGCAATTACGCAGTCAGATTCCGGGCGTCATGTTGTTTTCCGAACGGGTCAAACGATTACCGAATACCGTACAATTTGCTATACCTAAAACCGATGGCGAGATGATGTTAATGCAGTTAGATAAAAAGGGTTGTGCCGTGTCGAGCGGTTCGGCTTGTGCCAGTGGCGGTGAAGCCAGTCATGTTTTGATGGCAATGGGTGTTAATGAGCCCTTAGCCAAAAGTGCCGTCAGAGTTAGTTTAGGAGAAATGAATACTAAAGATGAAATCGATCAATTTATTGTTTTACTTAAATCGATCGTAAATCATTCTTAAGTATTTTGAGGTGTTGCTAATAAAACATTAAAAGTAAAATTTAAGTATAATCTAAAATTGTTTTTTATTTATAAAGTGAGATTGACAAGTGAGGTATTGTGAATAATTCCATTACATTAACTGAGCGGGCGGCTACACAGATTAAGCGTCAATTAGAGCAGCGCGGTCACGGGTTAGGATTGAAGCTAGGTGTTAAAGAGTCTGGCTGTACTGGGTACGCCTATACTTTAGCTTATGCAGACGTGTTAACTGACAATGATTCCATTCATGAAGGTTATGGGGTTAAAGTTATTGTCAGTGAAGAGCATCTTTCTTTTATTAAAGGGTTGGAGTTGGATTATCGGCAAGAAGGCATTAATGAAGCCTTTGTTTTTAATAACCCTAATGTGAAAGATGCTTGTGGCTGTGGAGAGAGCTTTTCGGTTTAGTCGCACTAAAAGGTACCGTCAGTAACGGTACCTTTTAATTGAGTATCCATTGGTTTAGAAATTTGAATGACCTAATTAATTCGAGTGTCTATTTGGGTGCCTGAATAGGCTTTAATAGCACAAAATTTGAATTCTGGTATTTTAGCCGCGGGGTCGAGTGCTTCATTAGTGAGTAAATTAGCGCTGGCTTCGTTGTAGCAAAAAGCCATAAAAATAGTCCCTTTTTGAATACTCATTTCAGCTCTGGCATAGGCGGATAATTTACCTCGCCTTGACTCTAAGGTAATAATTTCACCGGCTCTGATTCCTAATTTTACTAGGTCTTCAGGGTGGAGTGAGACGACAGGATCGGGTTCTAAGGCATTTAATGTTTCTGAATGGCGGGTCATACTGCCAGTATGCCAATGTTCAAGTTGTCGACCGGTAATAAAAATAAAAGGGAAGTGTTCATCAGGGAGTTCATCGGCCTGCGTGTAGGATGCGGGGACAAATTTTCCTCGGCCGGTAATGGTTGGAAATCCATCGGTAAAAATAATCGGTTGTCCGGGGTCACCTTCCTGCTCAAGTGGGTAAGTTAGTGAATCTTCGTGTTCCAGACGCTCCCAAGTCATGCCTGCAATGCTGTCCATGGCTAATCGCATTTCATTGAAAACATCTTTAGGGCCTTGGTAGTTCCAGTTTAATCCCATCCGTTTGGCTATTTCTTGGATAATCCATAAGTCTTGTTTTGCTTGACCTGGCGGAGTCACGGCTTGACGACCCATCTGAACGCGTCGGTCAGTATTGGAAAAGGTACCGTTCTTCTCGTAAAAAGCAGAAGCAGGCAAAATAACATCGGCAAAGCCAGCTGTCTCGGTTAGAAAAATATCCTGAACAACTAAATGGTTTAAGGCTGCAAAGGCTTTTCTGGCATGATTCTGGTTGGGGTCAGACATGGCTGGGTTTTCACCTTCGACATACATGCCGTGAACGTTTCCATGAAGGATTTCATGAATCATTTCTACGGTCGTGAGCCCAGCTTCAGCACTGAGTGGTGTTTGCCAGAGTTGTTCAAATTTTTCACGGTTTTCAGGATCGCTGACCGGGAGATAATCAGGAAAAACCATGGGTATAAGCCCCACGTCGGAAGCGCCTTGAACGTTGTTCTGACCTCTTAATGGGTGTAGGCCGGTGCCAGGTCGTCCTATTTGTCCGGTCATTAAGGCCAGTGATATCAGACAACGCGCATTATCGGTCCCATGGATATGTTGAGAAACGCCCATGCCCCAAAAAATCATAGAAGCCTTGGAATTTGCATAAAGTCTGGAAACTTCTCGAATAGTTTCGGCATTAATTCCGCAGATTGGGGCCACCTTTTCGGGGCTGTAATCGGCGATATGATCCCCCATGACCTCGAAATTCTCAGTATGGGTATTAATATAGTCATCATCTTGGAGTTGTTCTTCCAAAATGGTATACATCATGGCATTGAGTAATGCGACATCGGTATCGGGTCTGAATTGTAAGGAATAGGTCGCGTATTTGGCGATATCTGTTTTGGCCGGATCGATTAAGATTATTTGAGTGCCATTTTTACTGGCATTTTTCATGAAGGTGGCGCCAACGGGGTGATTGACCGTTGGATTTGAACCGATAATGATAATGACTTCGGCTTCACTGACATCGGAAACAGGATTAGAGACCGCACCGGAGCCTAGGCATTCTAATAAGGCAACAACCGATGAGGCATGGCAAAGACGCGTGCAGTGGTCAACATTATTTGAGCCAAATCCAGTTCTAATTAGTTTTTGAAAAAGGTAGGCTTCTTCATTACTACCTTTGGCTGAACCGAGGCCTGCTAAAGCGTTATTGCCGATATTGTCGCGGATGGATAAAAAGCCATGGGCTGCAAAATCAAGGGCCTCATCCCATGTGGCTTCGCGAAAGACCTCATGAATATTATCGGGATCGAGCAGCTCAGTAGTTTTAGCAACACCTTCACGTCGGATCAGTGGGGTTGTTAACCGTAATGGATTGTCAATATAATTAAACCCGAAACGACCTTTAACACATAATCGGTAGTGATTGGTATAACCGTCACGACCTTCGGTATACATGATTTTATTGTCTTTGATATGGTATTTGATTAAGCAACCGACGCCGCAATACGGGCAGATTGAATCAACTGTTTTATCAATTTCTTCCAGCCCAACATTATTGGCTGGCATCAGGGCTCCGGTGGGGCAGGCCTGAACACATTCACCGCAGCCCACACAACTGCTGGCTCCCATGGGGTCTGCAATATCAAAGACAATTTCAGAATGTTTGCCGCGGTTGGCGTAGCCAATCACATCATTCATTTGTTCTTCACGGCAAGCCCTGACGCAGCGTGTACATTGAATACAAGCATCTAGGTTCACCGTCATGGCGGGGTGTGAGGTGTCTGCTTTAGGCTGTGCACGGCTGGGAAATCTGGGGGTTGCAACGTCTAATTTATTAGCCCAGAGGTCTAGCTCAGAATCTTTTTTGTAAGGGGAGGGGCCCTGCTCCGGCATATCTGATAGTAACAGTTCAAGAACCATTTTCTGTGATTTCAGTGCCCGTTCGCTCTGGCTTTTGACTTGCATGTTTTCAGTAGGCGCTCTACAGCAAGAGGGCGCTAAAACACGTTCTCCTTCGATTTCAACCACGCAAGCCCGGCAGTTTCCATCAGCTCTTAAACCTTCTTGATAGCAGAGGTGGGGAATTTCTTTACCGTGTCTTTTTGCCGCCTCGAGAATGGTCTCATCGGCAACAGCTTCTATGTGATCCCCGTCCAGTGAGAAGGTTATGGTGTTTTTTGTGGTTTCTGGGTTAGCGGCCATAGTCGTTGTATTGATTTTATGAAGACGTTAATTCGTCAGGGAAGTATTTGATAATACTACGTAATGGATTAGGTGCGGCTTGTCCTAGACCACAGATTGAAGCATCGCACATGACCGATGAGAGTTCTTCCAGTAGTTCAGTGTCCCATTGAGATTGTTCCATGAGTCCAACGGCTTTACTGGTTCCTACGCGACAAGGGGTACATTGACCACAGGACTCTTCTTCAAAGAATTTCATGGCGTTAATAGCGCAGTCTTTGGCACTATCTTGGTCGGAAAAAATAATGATCGCAGCAGAGCCGATAAAGCAACCGTACTGATTGAGCGTATCAAAATCAAGTGGGATATCGCCCAGAGAGGCGGGTAAAATCCCACCGGAAGCCCCGCCGGGAAAGTAACCGTAGAATTTATGACCGGCTTGCATACCGCCACAGTATTCTTCGATCAGTTCTTTGATGGTGATGCCGGCTGGGGCGAGGTGGACACCGGGTTTCTGGACGCGCCCGGAAACGGAAAAAGAGCGTAAGCCTTTACGGTCATGACGTCCGTGTGAGCTAAACCATTCCGGGCCTTTTTCAATGATATCTCGAACCCAGAAAACGGTTTCCATGTTGTGTTCAAGCGTGGGTCGGTTAAATAAACCAATTTCGGCTAAATAAGGTGGGCGCAGACGCGGCATACCGCGTTTACCTTCTATGGATTCGATCATGGCAGATTCTTCGCCACAGATATAAGCCCCCGCACCTCGACGGAGTTGTATATTAGGCAGTTGATGGGATTCAGACGGTGGGTTGTCTTTTAAGATCTGAATTTCTTGGGTCAGAATGTGTCGGCAACCGGCATATTCGTCTCGTAAATAAATATATATTTCAGCGCAATCAACAATAGTGGCGGCAATTAACATGCCTTCAAGAAATCGGTGCGGGTCCCGTTCAAGATAGTGACGATCTTTAAAAGTGCCAGGTTCGCCTTCGTCGATATTTATGGCCATCATTCTGGGACCTTGGTAGCCTTTGACAATTCGCCATTTTTTGCCTGCAGGAAAACCTGCGCCGCCTAAACCGCGTAAGCCAGAATTTTCCATGAGGGTAATGATATGTTCTGGGTCACGTTGACCATCAAGGCAGCTTTGTAATGTTTGGTAGCCGCCCTCTTGTTCATATTGTTCACGGCTAATATAGTCGGCTATCGGGGCGTTAATTTGGTTAGTCTCAATGGCGGAGAGGGTTTTTTCGACCGTTGCTGTGGCAATTGGATTTTGACCAACAACCGTAACGGGTGCCTCTTGACAACGTCCCACACAGGGAACCGGTTGTACACGGACATTGTCACCCAGTGTTTTTTGGAGGGTAGAGAGCAAATTTTTAGCACCGGCTAGCTCACAAGAAATAGATTCACAAACACGAACGGTTAAGGGCGGCGGGGGAGTTTCTCCCGTTTTAACAACATCAAAATGGTGATAGAAACTTGCAACCTCAAAGACTTCTGCGGTCGATAGGTTCATTTCATGTGCTAAGGCGGTTAGGTGTTTATCAGAAATATGATGGTAGCGGTCCTGAATTTTATGTAGATGTTCAATCAGTAGGTCGGAACGGCGTGATTCATCCCCTAAAAGATTTTGAATCTCACTAAGGGCGGATAAATCAACGGAATGGCCTTTTGGGCCTTTACGTTTCTTTTTGACGATTTGATCTGCATCAATGTGTATGGTTGCCACTCAGGTCCCCTAATAGCTATAAAATGGTTAGTAAATATAATGACTTATGCTAAAAAATCGGTAAACTTTACAGTAGATTATACATTGCTTTCAAGTCATTATTTATGACGTTTCTATCATTAATAATGATATAGTGAGGCTGGTTTGGTTTATTGATAGTTATCGTTATTTGAAGTGCCTTTATGTTAAATCCACAGCATTTACTGACTTTTTGTGTCGTAGCTAAATTTTGTAGTATTACCCGAGCAGCACATTCGTTAAATATTGGTCAACCTGCGGTGTCAGGGCAATTGAAATTATTGCAAGAAGCCGTGGGTGAACCGCTGTATGAACGTGAAGGCCATCGTATTGTTTTAACCCCGGTGGGAGAGAGTTTGTTAGAACATGCCTCTAATTTTGAGAAAAATTTTAATGAGGCAAATGAGTTTATTCGTTGTTTGCAGAAAATTAATGCAGGGACGCTGCGAATTGGTTCAACGATGACGATAGCAAGTTTTTATTTGCCCAAATATGTCGTGCA
This sequence comes from Methylococcaceae bacterium, assembly GCA_012965425.1. Classification (GTDB taxonomy): domain Bacteria; phylum Pseudomonadota; class Gammaproteobacteria; order Methylococcales; family Methylomonadaceae; genus OPU3-GD-OMZ. Next base: position 64,955 of record DTSI01000155.1, on the reverse strand, counting down.
ATTACAAACGCTTCACCACGGGTTGCAAGTTTTTATGAAAACGGGGAATACCCATGAAATTCTTAATAACTTAAGTAGTCTTGATTTAGGGTTTATTGAGGGGCCGATTGACTGGGAATTATTGCCTAAGAATTATCAATTATTGCCGTGGCAAAAGGATGAAATTGTTTTGGTTTTACCCGAAGGTCATGAACTAGCAACGCTATACTCAGATTCGGTACCGCTACATGCATTAATTAAATATCCGGTCATTTGGCGTGAGCCGGGATCAGGGGCGCGTCAGGTTTTAGAAAGAGCCTTGTCTAAAGCAAAATTGGTAATCCCTGTTAATATTGAGGTGATGGGCGTTTCAGGTATTAAGGAAGCAGTAAGGGCGGGTCTAGGTATTGGCTTTTCTTCTTCTCAGGCCTTGCGTTATGAGCGAGAAGGGTTGGTTGCTCGGCGCTTGAATTCTGCCAGTGGATTACTTTGGCATTTGAATATTATTGCGCCGAAAGTCGCTATTCAATCGCGTGCAGTGAAAGCTTTTTTAGAATTGTGTAATCAGAAGGAGATCGGATCGAAATGAAATACACGATGTTGCTCTGCTTGAGTTTATTCTTTAGCTTGTTCACGGTGCTGAGTCAAGCCCAGACAAAAGAAACTTTTGAGGTGCAAAAGATTGCACCGGGACTGTATTTTCATTTTGGGCATCATGAATTGCCTAATAGGGAGAACCATGGTGGCATAGCCAATATTGGATTTGTGGTGGGTAAGTCGTGTGTTGCTGTGCTCGATTCAGGTGGTAACCCTCAACAAGGTCTTGTACTTAAGAATACGATTGAGAAGATCACCGATGTGCCGATTTGTTATGTCATTAATAGTCATGTGCATCCTGATCATGTTTTTGGTAATCGTAGTTTTAAAGGGAAAGGCGTGCAATTTATAGGGCACAAGAATTTAGCACGTGCTTTGCAGTTGCGCAGTGCTTTTTATTTACAACGCTCTGAGGAGCAGTTAGGGGTTAAATTAACGCCGCAAGATATTGTGTTGCCAGATATTATGGTGGCAGATTCTTTAACCTTGGATTTAGGCGGCCGGTTATTGACCGTGACTGCACACGGGAGTGCGCATACGGACAATGATTTGTCAGTACTTGATAAGAGCAGTCAGACATTATGGTTGTCAGATTTATTGTTTGTTGAGCACTTGCCGGTGATTGATGGAAGTCTGAAAGGGTGGTTAAAAGAATTGAAAGAGTTATCACTTCTAAAGGTTAAACGTGTTGTGCCGGGTCATGGTCCGGTTATGGGTGATTGGCCGGCAGCACTGAAACCACAAGTGGATTATTTGACCATGTTATTGAAAGAAGTGCGATCAATGATAAAACAGGGAAAGTTTATTGAACAGGCTATAGTTGAGGCGGGTCAAACGGCAGCGGGCCGGTGGGCATTATTTGATGCTTTCCATAAAAAAAATGTAACGCTCGTTTTTGCAGAATTAGAATGGGAAGATTAATAAGTAAAGGGGATTGGTTATGAAAATGGTGAGAGTGATTATAAGTTTTTGGGTATTGCTTTTTGTTAATGTCGTTTCTGCAGGTGTTGATGATACGGTTTGGCAAAATGAATTGAAGGCGCAGTTTTTTGCTGGCCGTTCGATCAGTGAAGCTGAGAATATTATTGCTATTGAGGCACCTTATCGTGCGGAAGATGCTGCGCTGGTTCCAATTAGGATAACGAGTAAAATTAATCAGACGAATGACAAATATATTAAAAGAATCACCTTAATTGTGGATAAAAACCCAATACCGTTTGCAGCTGAATTTAATTTTACCCCCCTTAGTGGCAAAGCAGATGTGGCGATGCGTATTCGGGTTAATAGTTACAGCTATGTGCGTGCCATAGCAGAAATGAATGATGGTCAGCTTATAATGGTGAAAAAGTTTGTTAAGGCGAGTGGCGGGTGTTCAGCCCCGATTGGTGCCGATCTGGATGCGGCAATGAAACGACTCGGGCGAATGAAGTTTAAGCTCCCTAGTACGGCACAGTCCAATGAGCCAAATTTGGCGCAATTATTAATCAGTCACCCTAATATTACAGGGATGCAAATGGATCAGGTCACCCGTATTATACGCCCCGCTTATTATGTGGAAAAAGTGAAGGTAACTTTCGATGGTCAGCCGGTACTGACCGCTAAGACCGATATTGCAATTAGTGCAGATCCTAATTTTAGATTTTATTTTGTTCCCCAATCGGCCGGTGATTTGCATGCTGAAGTAAGTGATACTGACGGAAAGACTTTTTCACAAACTTATCGTGTTGAGCCTTGATTTATTAAATGCCGTAAAAATGGCGTTGTGGAGTACTTATGAATGATAAAGAGCGAGTGGCAAAAAAGGCTGCAATGGAAATCAGTCACGGTATGGTTGTTGGTTTAGGGACCGGGTCAAGTGCGGATTGTTTTATTGAGGCCTTGGCGACACGTCATCAAGAAGAGGGCTTGGCGGTAAAAACCGTTGCGAGTTCTATTGTGAGTATGCAAAAGGCTCAAAATTTAGGGTTGCCAATGATTGCAATTGAGCATTTAAATCAGCTTGATTATTATGTCGATGGTGCTGATGAGGTCACTGATGATTTGGTTTTATCCAAAGGCCAGGGTGCTGATTTGGTACGGGAAAAGATTTTAGCGACAGCAGCTGATAAATTTATCGTTTTGATCGACCAGAGTAAGCGCGTTAAGCGGATAGGAGAACGCTTCCCAGTCCCTGTTGAGGTTATTCCTTTTTCGTGGCACTTGGTGGTTAAGGCGTTACGACGAATAGGCGGTCAGGGTATATTACGGCCCAATGCTAATAATAGTGGGCTTGCTATGACCAGCTATGGTAATTTGGTTCTGGATGTTGATTTTGGCGTATCGTTAACGGCAGAGGAAATAGATAATGCTTTGAATGCAATGCCGGGGGTCATTGAGCATGGTGTCTTCCGTAATTTAGCATCGTCTGTTTATATGGGTGTCGCGGGTGTCGTTGAGGAATTACAGCGTCAATAAAGGTCTTTTTTAAGGTTTCTTGGAGATTATGGAAAGGATGTTGTTTTGGTTAAGGAAAGTAAGTGGGGCGGTGTGAACCGTATAATCGTTGCAAAAGGTGAGTTATAAAAAAAATAATGGGGGGTCTATGTTAGTAAAAGGTCAAAAAGCACCAGCGTTTTCTATTGAGAATGAAAAGGGTGAAAATATTAGTCTTGATGATTATCAGGGAAAGCGTAATGTCGTGTTATATTTTTATCCTAAAGATGATACGCCGGGGTGTACGATAGAAGCGAATGATTTCACTCGTTTGGCAAATGAATTCTCTGGTTTTGATACCGTTATATTAGGAGCCAGTAAAGACAGCTGTGACAGTCATCAGGATTTTATTAATAAATTTAAGCTGAATATTGCCTTGTTGTCTGATACTAGCGGTAAATTATGTGTGGACTATGATGTCTGGCGCGAAAAAGTAAGAGAGGGTGTAACTAAGATGGCAATTCTTCGGTCAACCTTTATTATTAATAAAGCAGGTGAATTGGTTGAAGCCTACTATGGAGTGAACCATGCTGGCCATGCAGAAGCGATTTTAGAGCGAGTCAAGCAATTGTATTACCGACCTTAACATGGGTGTTGTTTAAGAGAAAGCTGTGGTTAGAATGGCCACAGCTTTCGGCATTATTTGATTTTAGGGTTGTTCAAAGATTTCAATAGCATTAGCATCAAGGTCGCGGAAGAACAGCGCGCGTCGACCTGAGCGACTCATGCTATAAGTAACGTTAACTTCATCAAGTCTTTTTACGATTAAATCAATATTGCTAACAGTGAATGCAACGTGGCGATCATGGCCGCCGTGTTTCGGTCGACCGGTGATTGGGTCTGGGTTACTGAGTTCAATGAGGTGAACTTGTTGGCTGCCAATTTGAAACCAGGCACCTGGGTATTCAAGGACAGGGCGATCAATACGTTCTAGGTTTAACAACTGTTGGTAGAAATTAACAGAAGTTTCGGTATCTTGAACCAATAGGCTAACGTGGTGAAGGCTTAGGTTATTATTTGACATGATGGCTGTTTTTGAAGGCTAGGTTTTGTGCGTGAAGTTATTTTTTATTTAAGATTACCGGCATGAAGGCCGCATTCTTTTTTGTCTGTTTCCCACCACCAGCGGCCACTGCGTTCGTGTTGATTAGGGGTAATGCTTCGTGTGCAGGGTTCACAACCAATGCTGATAAAGCCTTTGCTATGGAGCGTATTAAATGGAACCTGATAGGCGTCAATATAATCCCAGACTTGTTGTGAACTCCATTGCGCCAAAGGATTAAATTTAACAAGCGGGTGGTTTTCGGTTGAGAAGGTTGAGTCTTCTTGTATAGCCGGTAAATTTTGCCGCGTATCTAAACTTTGGTCTATGCGTTGGCCCGTTATCCATGCATCAAGTTCGAGTAGCTTTCTTTGTAAAGGTTGGACTTTTCTAATGCCACAACATTCTTGGTGACCCTCTTTAAAAAAACTAAAAAGGCCTTTTTGCTGAACAAAATGATCGAGTGTTTTGTAGTCCGGGGTTAATAATTCAATATTGATCTTATAATGGTTACGGACTTGCTCTATAAATTGATAGGTTTCTGGGTGTAAACGGCCCGTGTCCAGTGAAAACACTTGAATATCTTTTTTAATATTCAATGCCATATCAATTAACACAACATCTTCAGCACCGCTAAATGATAAGGCGATATTGTCAAATTTCTCGAATGCTCTTTTTAGAATAGTGCGTGGTGATTTATCAACGAGTTCTAATTGTAACTCCGAAGTGGATAGTGAATTTTCAGCCATTATGATTATCTTTAATAAATTACTGTTGTCGGAAATATTGTGCCAGAAAATCATCAAAACTTATATGATCGTTTGTTTCAATTTCAGCTAAGCGTTTTTTTGATTGGGTTGACATTTCAGTGAACATGTCAGACTCTTCTTTATTGAGCTGTTGGTTACGATAAAAGTGTTCATGGCGGCGTGATTGCTCAATAGCAAATCGTGCAAAGGGTTGTTGGGTCCTACGCATATCAGCTAATATTTTAGCCGACGGAGTCAGGTCTGGGTTTTGAATGCAGTTTTTTTGTTGGTTTAAGGCTTTTTGGTAAGGGGTGTTTATTTGTCCTTGGTCCAAGGTTTGGCAGATAGGTGCCATGCTCTCAAATATGTTAAGTGCCCAGGCTTTGAGGGTTATCTTTTTGTTGTTCTGATCCAATAATAAGTCAGGGCGGCGGCCTTCGTGTGCAACCGTTGAGAGGTTCTCATTATTAAGTTGTTGTTGGTTTTTATTGCATCCGGGACTCTCTTGAAATAAGCAGGTCAGTAAAAAGGCTTCTAAAAAGTGGGCGGTATTGGCCTCAATACCGGTGGGTTGGTAAATATCAAGGTCCAGTGAACGAATTTCCACGTATTTAATACCCCGGCGTTGTAGGGCTAAGGTCGGTTTTTCGCCAGAAGCACTAATCTGCTTAGGACGTATCGTGTTATAAAACTCATTTTCTATTTGTAATATATTGGTATTGAGTTGTAGATATGCGCCATTATTTTTGAGACCAATTTTTTTATAATCGGCATACGGGGTTTCAATGGCGGCGGTTAGGCTATTGACGTAACCTGATAAGTTGTTGTAATCAATTTTCAGACTGGCTTGGTTGTTACTTTTATAACCAATGTCACTCATTCTAAGGGACGTTGCATACGGCAGATAAAGAGTATGGTTATCAAAAGATTCAAAAATATTATGGATTAAAGGGCGATCTTTAAAGAAATTTTTGCAAATCGCCGGTGATGCACCGAATAAATAAAGCAGTAGCCAGCCTTGATTCAAAAAGTTTCGAATGAGATTAAAGTATTGTTCGGCAATGAAGTCTTGTTCGGAGTGTGAATTCTTATTTAAGGCCTGTAATGCCGGCCACAGTTGTTCGGGGATGGAGTAATTGAAATGGATACCGGCTATAGCCTGCATGGTTCGTCCGTAACGGTGCCCAAGGCCTTGGCGATAGATGTGTTTCATCTGACCTATATTGGAAGAGCCGTATTGGGCGATAGGAATACTGCGATCACCATCGATGCCACAGGGCATACTGGCGGCAAGCAGAAATTCATCAGGAAGATGGTCGTAGACAAATTGATGAATATTATTAAGATAATTTAACGAATCTGTTGCTTGGGAGAAGGGCGGTGTTATTAACTCCATTAACGCTTCAGAATAATCTGTGGTGATGCTGGTGTGAGTCAGGGCTGCACCAAAGTCCTTAGGGTGCGGCGTTTGAGCGATGAAACCCGCTGGTGATAATCTCAGGTTTTCTTTTTCAATGCCGGTGAGTCCGCCTATAATAAGCTTTTCTTGGCCAGCGTCGATTAATTGGCTGAAGCGTTTCAGCGTGAGATTATCCAAAATAACATGATCCTTGTGAAAAATGGTCGGGGTCGCCTGTATGTAGTGCAATACAGTTATAATAGCGGGTCATTATAGATTGAAATGCCAATTAGAAACACCTTGATGTGACTGAAAAAAATAATCACCTTGAAAAGGCGAAATTAGTACTTGAGACGGTCTTTGGTTACGACAGTTTCCGAGGGCTTCAAGAAGCCATTATTGTTCATACATTGAGGGGTAAAAATTCCCTCGTGTTGATGCCCACCGGCGGTGGGAAGTCGTTGTGTTATCAAATTCCTCCGTTGGTGGGCGGTGGTGTGGGCGTGGTTATTTCACCGTTAATTGCCTTGATGCAAGATCAGGTTAGCGCATTACACCAGGCCGGTGTAAGGGCCGCAACGTTAAATTCTATGCAAACAGCGGCAGAAACGAAGGCGGTAGAAGCGTCGTTGCAAGGGAATGAATTGCAATTGCTTTATATTACTCCGGAACGTCTTGTGTTAGGGCGCTTACTGGCTTTTCTTAAGACGGTTAAGGTAGCGTTGTTTGCTGTCGATGAAGCGCATTGTGTCTCACAGTGGGGACATGATTTTCGGGAAAGTTATTTAAAGTTATCTGTATTGTCGGAGCATTTCCCACAGGTACCGATTATGGCTCTGACGGCTACGGCTGACCCGCGAACCCAACAGGAAATCATTACGCGGTTAGCGATAGGTAAAGATCAGGTTTTTAAGGCGGGTTTTGATCGTCCCAATATTCGCTATCGAATTTTGCACAAGCAACAGCCCCATGAACAACTATTGACTTTTATTCAGCAAGAACACCGTGGTGATTCCGGTATTATTTATTGTTTATCCAGAAAGAAGGTTGAGAAAACAGCAAGCCGGTTAAGTAGTCAGGGGATTACGGCATTACCGTATCACGCTGGTATGTTGCCTGAGGACAGACAAGCTAATCAATTACGTTTTTTGCGGGAAGAGGGACTGATCATGGTGGCAACCGTTGCCTTTGGTATGGGCATTGATAAGCCAAATGTTAGGTTTGTTGCGCATCTTGATTTGCCTAAGAGTATTGAGTCTTATTATCAGGAAACCGGGCGTGCAGGGAGAGATGGATTGCCTGCTAATGCCTGGATGGTCTATGGCTTGCAAGATGTGGTGACTTTACGGCAGATGGTGAGTCAGTCATTAACACTGGGAGATACGCAAAAGCAAGTTGAACGACAAAAACTAGATGCTATGTTGGCCTTGTGTGAGCAAATAGAGTGCCGACGTAAGGTTTTATTAGCGTATTTTGGTGAACCTGTGGGGACGACCAGTTGTAATAATTGTGATACTTGCTTAGAACCGGTTGAAACCTGGGATGGTACGGTTGCCGGGCAACAAGCGCTCTCTTGTATTTATCGGACCGGGCAACGCTTTGGCGTAGAGTACTTGGTCGATGTGCTTCAGGGTAAAGTAAACGATAGGATAAAAAATTTCGGGCATGATAAACAGTCTGTATTTGGATTGGGTGTAGATAGAACGCGAAGCCAATGGCGGTCAATTTACCGGCAACTCTTGGCGAGAGGGTTGATAACGGTCGATTTAGAAGGACATGGGAGTTATCATTTAACCGAACGATGTCGGCCTGTTTTGCGGGGTGAAACGGCTTTGGTTTTACGAAAAGAGCACATCGCTAAGCGAAGTTATGCTGGGAATGCTTTCAATAAGGGAGGGGCAGGTCGTCGAGAAAAACGGCTTTGGGATGCCTTACGTGCTAAGCGCTGGGAAATAGCAGAGCTTCAAAAAGTGCCGCCGTATCAGATTTTTCATGATGCAACACTGGTTCAAATGAAAGATCAGTTGCCGAGTAACAAGGAGCAATTCAGGCAGTTATCCGGTGTTGGGGATCGTAAGTTGGCGTTATACGGTGACCAATTTCTAGCAGTTATTGAACGCGTTGTTAAATTTTCAAATGATAAACAGATGACGGAAACGGTTATAACAACGTTAGATTTGTTCAAGGCGGGACTGGTCATTGAGACTATCTCAGAAAAAAGGCAGATAACTCAGGATACCGTCTATGCACATCTGGCCGAAGGGTTGCTTACCGGGTCGGTTGAACTGACCGAAGTAGTGTCTATTTCCAAACAGGAAATTATTGTTATTGAGCAAGCTATTTTAGAGGTTTCCGACCAGCAGAATCAGACATTGCGAGGTATTTACGAGGCACTGGATGGTGTCTATAGTTACGGTATTATTCGTTGTGTTAAGGCGGCCTTACAGAGAGAAATTGTGGCTTAATTTATACGCTGGTTAGTTGCGCTGGATTATTAAAATTATAGTTATTTTTTAGACAATGATCGAGCCATTGCCCCAGGAAATAATTTAAAGACCATTTATAGTCCATGACGGCAACGGATTGTCGGGCACTCTTAATGACTTGAAATACATGGGACCGTTCGTGGTGACGGATCACCTCAACCATTCGTGCGTCTAAGTAGACTTTGATGTTAACAGCAGGTTCAAAGGTGTGTTTTTTGTGTTGATCAAAACAGTGACTGAGTTCTAGGGTTAAGGTGTAGGGAGCACGATCAATGACAGATAAATGTAGTTCTAAAGGGGAGTTAGATGCACCGATAGCAGATTCTGTTATTTGGGTAATATGGGGTACCAGCGTGAGTAGTTTCTGGTAATTAGACTCGCAAATTTTTTCCAAACAAAATGATTTATTAATTAGGTTTAACTTAGACATTGTTAAGGTTCACGGTAGCACGCGTAGGAACTATCTGTTTCCCACAGCGCAACTTGTTCAATTGCAAAGCCCTGAGCTTTCATGTGTAGGTAGATCATTTTAGCAAGTACTTCGGCGGTAGGGTGTTCATCTAAAGGCATGAAACGTTCGTGATTTTGCTTTAGCCATGGAATGATAGGATCATCTTGATGAACTAGAAAATTATGATCCAACTGCTCTTCTATGTAAGTGTTGGCACTTGTTTTTATATCTGCAAAGTCACAAACCATCCCTTGGTTATTGAGTTCTTGTGAAGCAACAGTAATGGCTGCTTTTACGCTATGGCCATGGAGGTGTCGGCATTTACCCGCGTGGTTCATTAATCGGTGACCGTAGCAGAAATAAATTTCTTTGGTAATTGAATACATAATCAGTTGATTGGTGATTCTGAGAGTAGCAGTTGAGGGGGGGGGTCTTTATTGGGCCTTAATGGTACCGATAATAGCACTAATTTCAAAATGTTGGTGGCTAATGCGTGTGCTTGACTCCACTTCAATTAAGGCAGTAAAAGAAATGTCTGATAACTGTTGGAGTGTTAAGGTGACTTCTATCGCCCAACCGGTTTCAATGGCTGAATCTGTGTTGAAGATTAACTTATTATCAGTCAGCGTTGTGCATATGTC
>DTSI01000155.1:53970-55118 GCA_012965425.1 Methylococcaceae bacterium | reverse complement strand
ATTGGAATCAAATAAGCGATAGGAGAGAGGAATGGTAGAAGAAGGCTTATTAATGGGTAAGGACATGGTTTAGTTTGCTTATGTTTTTTAGTAAAGTTTAAGGCTCATAATAGTTTAGCTAGTGTGAATTTTACTATAAAAAAATATTTTGCGCGTGATGATCTTTAATCCAGACAGAGTGTCTTTGTAATCTAGCTATTCGAGCCATACTGTGGCATATTAATGGGTTGAATTGGTGCTAGTTATTGGGTGTTACCAAGCTAGCCTTTTGTGTTGGATACTGTCACTGACAGGGCCATTTTTTTTCAACAGTTAGCCGTAGGCTAGTAAAAATTGGATTTTAGACCCATGAGTAAACAAATCGTTCTAACCGGGATTACAACGACAGGAGCACCGCATCTTGGCAATTATGTGGGAGCAATCAGACCTGCGATTATTGCCAGTAACGATGTACAGGTGACTCCTTATTATTTTTTAGCTGATTATCATGCATTGATTAAATGTCATGAGCCGGAACGAGTTCGACAATCGAGTTTGGAAATTGCCGCCACTTGGATGGCTTTAGGCCTTGATACATCGAATGCGATTTTCTATCGACAATCAGATGTACCTGAAATTCTTGAATTGACCTGGATGTTAACCTGTGTGACTTCGAAAGGGTTAATGAACCGGGCACATGCTTATAAGGCATCAGTGGATGAAAATGAACAAGAAGGGGGCGCTGACCCTGATAAAGGAATAACGATGGGGCTTTTTAGTTACCCCGTTTTAATGGCGGCAGATATTTTAATGTTTAATGCTCATAAAGTTCCGGTCGGTAAAGATCAAATACAACATATTGAAATGGCGCGTGATATTGCCGGTCGGTTTAATCATATCTTTGGTGAGCACTTTGTTTTACCTGAGGCTGTGGTAGATGATAATGCCGCTACACTTTCTGGGTTAGACGGTCGTAAGATGAGTAAAAGCTATAACAATACGATTCCACTGTTTGCACCTGAAAAGAAATTTCGTAAATTGATTAATAAGATTAAAACCAATTCTTTGGAACCGGGCGAACCTAAAGATCCAGATAGCTGTACTTTATTTAGTATCTATCAAGCCTTTGCGACGAGCACTGAACTTGACGCCATGCGGGTACGTTACGC
>DTSI01000155.1:16196-53960 GCA_012965425.1 Methylococcaceae bacterium | reverse complement strand
GGAATATATTAATGATCAGATTGCGCCGGCCAGAGAGCGGTATGATGAGCTTATTAAATCCCCCGATGTTATAGAGCAGGCATTAACAGAAGGTGGAATAAGAGCACGGGAGGTGAGTGTCCCTTTTATGCAGGCTATTCGCGCCTCTGTGGGTATACAGAAAATTAGATCTTTATAACGATGACGCAATTTGAGGTCACTTTTTCAAACTGGATTAAGGAGGGTTTAAGACTATTGCAGAGTCGCCCGGGGGTTTGGTGTAATTATCTCCTCTTGGCCATTGTTGCAACGGGAGTAGGTCCTTTCTTAACACCGCTTATTTATATTATTGTCGGTGTATTACTGTTCGTCTCTTTTGCCGATATTAGCCGGCACTATTCATAACTTATGTTGCAATTGGTCACCGTTGATTTTGAAAATTCCAAGCATGCATCAACGGTCATAAACTTATTAGATGGGTATGCGCTTGACCCCATGGGCGGTGGTCAAGGCTTATCTGAATATACAAAGCAACATTTGGTTGAAAAACTGGCCAAACGTGTAGATGTTTTAAGTATATTGGCCTATATTGATGAAACGCCTGTCGGGTTGATTACTTGTTTTGAAGGGTTTTCAACGTTTCAATGTAAACCGTTATTGAATATTCATGACCTTGTCGTGCACCCCGATTTCAGAGGTCAAGGTTTGGCGACTCAGTTACTTAAAAGGGTAGAACAATTAGCAATAGTGCGCGGATGTTGTAAATTAACGTTAGAGGTTTTATTAGGTAATGAGACGGCGCATTCGGTTTATCTTAAAGCAGGATTTAGCGGTTATCAACTTGACCCCACCCTAGGTAATGCGGTATTTTTAGAAAAGATACTTGGCGAGAAACAACAATAAATTTAAAGTCGGTCTGGAGCGTCGTAATACTTTTGTAGGGGTTAAGGTTGAGTAGTTTGGAGCTTTGTTAAGTTTTGTTTATCGCACTTGGAAGATGAGTAATTAACATGTTAAATAAAATTAAGTCCTTTTTTGACCAACATATAGCATCTGGTGAGTCGGAACACGTTACGGATGCTGATCTGCATCTTGCCTGTGCTGCCTTATTAATAGAAATGATGCATATGGATGATGCGGTACGCCCCGAAGAAAAGGCGATAATTCTCTGCCGTATTAAGGAACATTTTGGGCTTTCAGATGACGCGGCTAATACCTTAATGGTACTGGCAGCGGAGCAAAGAACGCAGGCGACCGATTATTATCAGTTTACGTCGTTAATTAATAGAGGTTTTTCTCATGAGCAAAAAATAACCTTGATTAAGTTATTATGGGACGTTGCTTTTGCCGATGGTGAACTAGACATTTATGAGGAGCATATGGTGCGTAAAATAGCTGATTTGCTTCATGTCTCACACATGCATTTTATTAAGACTAAACATCAGGCAGATCATCGCTAAAGGTTATTTTATTGGCAGCTATGCGAGGGTTTTTTCATGGAAATCTTACAATTGACTTGTGGTCTTATTTTTAATATATCGACAGCATATAACTGTATTGGTTTGATAAAGCAGCCATCGTTTGAATGGGTTAAAAATGGTGCGTTAAAAAACAAAAAAAGGATGTCATTTTTTTACTCAGAGAGTAGGCTAGAATTAGTCACATTACGTTTAGGTTTTAAGTTCAGTGAGCTATGTCAGTCGTAAGTAATCGTTTTTTTTTAAAAGTACCTGTGAGTCTTATGGTCGTTTTGTTTTTTTCTTTGGTAAGCAATAGTTTTGCGCACCGCAGTCAAGATGAACAGCGCGACCCTTGCCGAATTCAAGTGGGCTATGAGCCTATGCACTTTACCGTTTATACGCCAGAATTTTCTAAATCAACGCAATATTGTCAGGAAATTCCTTATTTAGGACAGACAAATTTAGTGTTTGATTACGAGGGCAAAAAATTACGGCAGATTACGATTGCTTTTGAGGTAACAAAAGAACCTGAAGGAACCCGTGTTTTCTATCAACAGCCTGAGAAATATCTTTCAGGTACCTTTGCTAAAAATGTTGACTTAACGACCTTTGGGGTAGGCGCGTATCTGGCGCATATAAAGATTTTTCACAAAGGAAAAACGCTGGATACACATTTGCCTTTTAATGTTAAGCCCAAATCTGGGCTTGGCTTCCGTTTCTTGATGTTGATAGTTCTGATTATAGCATTAGGATATGGCTACAAGATTTACCGAGCAAGACCTCTAAATTAATACAGTAGGGTTAGATAATGACTGGGGCAGAGATTAAAATACTTTTTTCATCTTTGAGTTTGAAAACTAAGATTTTTCTTCTGTTTTTTTTGGTGTGCGTTGTTTTAATCGCTGTTACTTATTCATTTAATTCAAGATTTGATAATGCGGTTCAATTGGGTAGTGCTCCTTATCTGGATTGGAAAGAAGTAAAGCATTGTAGTGCGAATTCACGCCTAGGTGATAAAGGAGTCATTTATGGCGAAGAGTCTCCTAGTGGAATAAAATTTAATGTTCGTACACCAGAAAATTATGATGCAACGATTGCCCATCCATTGCTAATGGTTTTTGCGCCAGCAAAAGCCAATCGCTCAAAGACGGAGGTTCTAACGGAGTTGACCTTTCCTGCAACACAGGCTGGATTTGTTGTTGCTTATGCTGATCACCCGCCACTATCGGCGACGACATCTCTTGAGTTAGCGGAAATACCTCGAATGATTATTAACAAATGGTGTATAGATGAGAGTCGCGTTTTTTATTCGGGTCATTCAGATGGTGGTAGCGTAGCCATGGCATTAGGTTTTATGTCTGATGATAATGCAATTCCGGCAGCGATTGTATCAAGTGCTGCGGGTCTGAATTTTCGTGAACTGTACGAACATGTATGTCCATCTCCGTTATCAGTAATGGTTATTCACAGTGCTAATGATCGTCTTTTTCCCGGGTTTGGAGTAGAGTCGTCAGGATGGTGGGCCGCCTGTAATGATTGTGACCCTATTCCTGAAAAACGTGCAGATGGTTGTATTAGTTATCCTAATTGTGCGCAGAATGTACGTACCCTTTACTGCGATTATCGAGTTTTTAGCGGTTATTAAAAAGCGCTAAATGAATGAGGTCAGCCAATTTTTATTGGGTGATTAATAAGCGTATGGCATCTAATTTAAGTTGTGACAATTCAATGCATTGGCCGGAAAAAGCTTTAGCTTCGGTAAGATAATTGATTTCTTCAGGTTTAATGCTGGGGTTAGAACGTTGCAGTCTTATCAGTCGGTCTATTTCATTGTTAAGTTCTTTTTCCATGACTTGATGTGCTTTTTCAGTGTGTACGTGCAGTTGTTTTTCAGCTTCAGAATGAGCGTGTTGAATGAGGTGTTCAATTAATTTACGTTGACTGTTTAAAAATGCGTTGAACTTTGCAGGTTCAACGGGCGGATTGGTTTCGAATAAACTGGCGTGCGGTATTTTTCCGGAAAGATTATTTTGTTTTTGATCAATTAATATTCTGATGGGTGTCGGTGGTAAAAACCGGCCAATCTGTAAGTCTTTAGGAGCGCTACATTCGATAATGAAGAGCGTTTCAATTAAAAATTGATTCGGAGTTAAGGCGGGGTGTCTGATCATACTAATGGTGGCATTACCCATGTTGCTTGATAAGACTAAATCCATCGCCGCAGCGGTCATGGGATGTTCCCAACTCAGAAACTGCCTATCTTCACGGACTAACGCTTGTTCACGTCGGGTGGTAACGGTTAAGCCGTCTTCGGGGAGTTCAGGGAAATGGGCAATTCGCAAATGGTTACCGGGCGTAATAATATAGCAATCCGGTGAATGAAATTCGGTATTAACGCCATAACAATCAAATAAAGTCTCCATAAAAGGCCATAAATGGTCTTGTTTTTCCAACGCGATAATCTCAGAAACAATGGCCTGAGCGAGGTCATCTCGACAAGAATTAATTTCGAGTAACTGGTCACGCCCTTGTTGTGATTCAATTTCAATGGCTTTTCGTAACTGCTTTGTTTCTGCAATTAATTGTTCTAGTTTTTCAGGTGAAAACGCGTCGTTAATTGCGTGCAGTTTGTTTTGTTGCTGTTGAAATAGTTGCGCACCGGTTGAACAGTTCTGTTCAAAGGCATTGAGGCCGTCATTATACCAGCGATAGAGAATATGTTGTCGGCTATGGATTAGGTAGGGAATATGAATTTGAATAATATGTTTCTGTCCAATCCGGTCTAAACGACCAATGCGTTGTTGTAGTAAATCTGGGTTATCAGGTAAATCTAATAAGATTAAATGTTTGGCAAATTGGAAGTTACGGCCTTCACTGCCAATTTCAGAACACAGTAAAATATTAGCGGGGCTCTCAGAGTCTGAGAAGTAAGCCGCTGCGCGGTCGCGTTCAATAATACTGAGGTGTTCATGAAAAACAGCAACCTTAATGCCTTTGCGGTTTTTCAATTGATGCCCTAGTGCAATAGCCGTTTCAGCACGGTGACAGATGAGCAGTACTTTTTCGGTGCTCAGGGTTCTGAGTCTATCAATGAGCCAGATAAAATAAGGATTCTGTTCTAGACTTATATCGTTTAAGTAAGCCTGTTGTTCAGAGTTAGCATGCAGCGGGTAGGGGTGGCACTGGCGTAAAGGAAAGCCGCCGATAGTTTGGCGCGAGTTTCTAAATAAAATGCGACTGGTGCCGTGGTGTTCTAACAGGATGTTGAGCAACTCATTCTGGGCTATTGAATCATGGTTATTTGCTTTTACTAACAGTTGTTCTGTTTGGTCTTGTTTTAATAAGGGTGTTAGTTCTTGAATGAGGTGTTCCGGTAGCGATTTTCCTTCAAGTAAGTGTGTTGCGGCATCGGCGACCGGCTGAAAGAATTGTTTTTCCTGAATAAATTCATTCAGGGAGAAAAAACGGTCCGGATCCAGAAGGCGTAATTGAGCGAAGTGACTTTGAATACCCAGTTGTTCAGGTGTGGCCGTGAGTAATAAAATGTTTGGTGTTTTTTGGCTGAGGCTGTCGACTAATTGGTATTCAGGGCTGATCGAAGTTTCACTCCAGTGTAAGTGATGAGCCTCATCAACAACCAGAGTATGCCAGTCAGCAGCCAGTGCTTGTTGTTGACGCTGTGGGTTTTCAGTAAATAATTGGGGACTACATAAAATTAATTGTGCTGTTAAGAATGGGTTTTCATGTGGAAATTCAAGGCAACGGTCTTCATCAAAAAGGCTGAATTTCAGATTGAAACGACGTAACATTTCTACCAGCCATTGATGTAATAAGGGTTCAGGTACTATCACTAAGGTTCGTCCCGAACGACCAGTCAGGACGCGGTGATTAAGAATGAGTCCGGCTTCAATCGTTTTTCCAAGACCAACTTCATCGGCAAGAATAATACGAAAACAACCACGGTTTGCAACTTCATGTGCTATATAGAGTTGATGAGGTAGTAATGAGGTGCGGCCGGCTATCAGTCCGCGGGCCTTCAGTTGTTGTAGTCGGTTGCTGTGCCGTAACGTTTCATAGCGTAATTCAAACCATTTTCCTGCATCAAGTTGATTGGTAAATAGACGGTCTTGCGGTTTGTTAAATTGTAAGTAGTGGCTGAGCCTGCTTTCTTTTACGGTGACACTTTTTTGTTGGTCGTTTAGACAATGGTAATGTAGTATGTTCCCGATAGTTTGAACTTTTTGAACGGTCAGTGATTGCTTTTCTATTGTATTAAAGGTGTCTCCCGGTGCGTATTTGACTCGTGTTAACGGGGCATTGAGGCGGGCATACACGCGTTGCTCTTGGGCAGCAAGGAATGACACGGTAATGCGGTGGGGTGTCACGTCAAGAATAATACCAAGGCCGAGCTCGGGTTCGGCATGGCTGATCCAACGTTGCTTAGGGTGACAATTTTCCATTGGGATTTAGGTTTTTATGAAATGGAGGGCATTATCCTATAAAAATAAAAAACTGTATTGATTAAACGTGGGTTAATTTTTAAACAAGGATTTTTAAGAAAATAAATTTTGAAATTCTCGGCAGTGTATTAACGGTAGCCTGATTTTGAGGGTGACTGTTTCGGTAAAAAATTGTTCTAAAATGGTTCCGTTAAATTGCTTTAAGTGGTATTCAAAGTTACTGAACTGTCCGTAGGAAAGTGTCAACGTTAATACTTCATAGTCAATAAATTCAATTAATTGTGCGTTAGCAATGGCACCTTTAGCAAGGTTTCCATAGGCACGGCTTAGTCCTCCGGCACCTAATTTAATACCGCCAAAATAACGGATTACTAAAATGATTACATTGATTAGTTGATTGCCTTCGAGGTGATTTAAAATGGGTTTTCCTGCTGTGCCGCTGGGTTCTCCAGCATCATTACAGCGAATTAATATTTGATCGTTATTTTTTAGATGGTAGGCAAAGGCAATATGGTTTGCATTGGGGTGTTGTTGCTGAATATTCTGGTACTGTTGGTTGATTTCAGTGATTGAATGACAGGGCGCAATAATTCCAATGAAATGTGATTTTTTAATCGTGTCTTCTATGGTAGATTGAGTTTTGACACAATACATGGCTTGCCTCTGTAAAAGAATTTATGATACCACCAATTCATCCTGCTGAGAGAATCTCCCATCGTGTGAAAAAACCTGAGCTTCTGGCAGAACTGAGGACTTTTTTACCAGGGGATGCGATTCTTTTTGAGCAAGAAATGCTTAAGCCTTATGAATGTGATGCTTTGGCGGCTTATCAGACAATGCCCTGGATTGTAGTGCTTCCTGAGACGGTCGAAGCAATTCAAAGGGTTTTAAGGCTCTGTAACGATTATGGCATTCCTGTGGTTGCCAGAGGCGCAGGGACCGGATTGTCGGGTGGGGCGTTACCCTTAGATAATGGGGTATTAATCTCGATGGTGAAGTTTAATAAAATTCTTGCCATTGATTGTGATAATTTATTGGCAGTAGTTGAACCAGGCGTTACTAATTTAGCCATATCTAAAAAAGTAGCGAAAGAGGGTTTGTATTATGCGCCGGATCCATCATCTCAAATTGCCTGTACCATTGGCGGGAATGTTGCAGAAAATGCAGGCGGTGTACATTGTCTTAAATACGGATTGACGACACATAATATTTTACGGTTAAAAATACTCACGATGGCCGGTGAATTGGTTGTGATTGGAAGTCATGGCTTTGATAGTGAGGGTTATGATCTTTTAGCTATTTTGACGGGTTCCGAGGGCATGCTTGGGATTATAATCGAGGTTTCTGTTAAGTTATTGCCGCTGGTCCCGTCAGCACAGGTCATGATGGCGGTTTTTGACTGTGTTGAGATTGCGGGTAAAGCGGTCGCTGGAGTTATTGCAGCAGGCTTAATACCAGCAGGATTGGAAATGATGGACAATACCGCTATTTGCGCGGCGGAAGAGTTTTGTCATGCCGGTTACCCCATTACAGCAAAGGCTATTTTGTTATGTGAAATCGATGGGACGGCTGAACAAGTCACAGAACAATTAGAACAGGTTTATCCGCTATTATTGAGTTTAGGAGCTCAAACAGTAGAAATAGCACACGATGAATTAGCACGACAGAAAATGTGGGCTGGGCGAAAAGCGGCTTTTCCGGCAGTAGGACGGATTTCACCGGATTATTACTGTATGGATGGCACGATCCCGCGTCATCAGTTAGCTGCCGTATTAAAGTCTATTGCCGGATTATCTGAAAAATATGGTTTGCCTGTTGCGAATGTATTTCATGCCGGAGATGGTAATTTGCACCCTTTAATTCTTTATGATGGTAATGTCCCGGGGGACTTTGACAAGGCAGAACGACTCGGCAGTGATATTTTATCGTTAAGTATACGCGTAGGCGGCACTATAACCGGTGAGCATGGCGTCGGTGTTGAGAAAATAAATCATATGTGTATTCAGTTTTCGTTAGCAACGTTAAATCAGTTTCATGCGATTAAGGCGGCTTTTGATGAAAAAGGCCTGTTAAACCCAGGAAAAGGACTGCCTTCTCTACGCCGATGTGCAGAATTTGGAGCACTACATGTACACCACGGCGAGTTACCGCATAAAGATTTGGAAAGGTTTTAGTTCGTTATTGCTATTTAACAGTATTGCTTGCTTGTTTCTAGCGGTTATAATTGGGTCAGTTAATATTCCGGGGTGGACATTTTGAGCAGAAATCAAAGCACTTTTGGCGTGGTTATTAATCAGATTCAGACATTGTTTGTGTCTTCATTAAGAATCTGGACAATTCCTATTGTTTTGATGTTAAGTATCGCATCTGGGTTTACCACGTATTATGGGATGTCCCATTTTATTATCCCTTGGATTGCTTTGGTTATAACCATTGCTATTCAATCTATTATTGTAATCTGTTCGCTGGAGTTAGCTAGTATTCATTGGCGCGCAAATCGCTTCAGGTATTTCTCCGTATTACTGTCACTGATTATTTCTTTGACGGCATCAATTTCCTTTTCGTATTTTAAATTTTATGAAGTTTCAGAGCGTGAAACGATACAGAATAATCGATTAATAGAGGTGCGCCAGCAAATTGAAGACTATATTAATAGTATCGTAAGTTTGAAGACTGAGATTTTTGAACAAAAACGCGCAGAACTTGAGCAGGCGTCACAAGAGGTTTCAGCAGCGTATTTTGGTACCCACCCTGAAATATCGGTAAATTATAAAAATCAAGTGGGTCAAGGCCCTTTTTGGAAACGTTTTAACGAACTTTACCAGAACAAGCGCGAGGAAAATAAACGATTAGAGGAAACTTTTATTTTATTAAATGAGGGGATTCGGACAGTGCAGTCTAATTTAAATTATCTGGGACTGCTTCAGTCGACAGCGA
Organism: Methylococcaceae bacterium; assembly: GCA_012965425.1. GTDB lineage: Bacteria > Pseudomonadota > Gammaproteobacteria > Methylococcales > Methylomonadaceae > OPU3-GD-OMZ. The sequence goes on along the minus strand of DTSI01000155.1, from coordinate 45,124 downwards.
TGGAAAAAAGGTATCAGTCCGTTCAGACAAGTTTGCAAGCGGTGCAGTTGAATTTTCATCAGGTTGCTTTTCAAGTGGGTCACGAAATTCCACAAGCTCCCGTGTTAATGACCTATGGGGAATATACTCAGGCTGTAAAGCCTTCTTTTACCCTGTGGGAGGGCTTATCTATTTTTGCTTTAGTGTGTGCCGCAATGGTTGATTTTTTTACGGTGTTACTGTCCTATCGTCTTGAGTTTAAAGCGCCCGCACCCTTGTCGGAACAGGAAGAAGACTTAGTTTTTCAATGTATACGTGAGTTTAACGAATTTAGGATTAATGAAAATGATGAGTTAGAAATGATCATAGAAAAAAGTCCGATAGAAAAAGCCCGGCGTTATTCAGATTGGTCACGAATGTTCGCAGTGGGTTTTTTATTAAGCCGTGGTTTTTTACGAAAAATTGATCGACGAACGGTGGAATTTGCACCTAATTTGTACCCGTTAATCGCTGATCGTTTAGGCGCTAAATTAAAAGGGCTGGTGGATGATAATGTATCTCCAGCCCCTGTGGATGAGTAGTACTGATGGCTGATCAATTATTTCCACTGGATGAGTTTTTAGCCGGACTTACAAAAAATAAGAACGTTGTCGCCAGAACGGTCTGGGAGCCTGGTTTTTCCGGGGAAAGACAAATCGTGGTGGCTCAATTTGGACCCTTTGTGCGCTGTTATCCAAAACCGAAAAAGTATGTGCAACGCTTTTTTAGAAGGGCTTTTTCTTTACCCATTGAAGATTGGGAACTGACTGAAAAGTACGTTTTATTTGGTGGTTTTTGTACGGTGAGTGTTACGTTACAATTGCGTTTTCAGGCGACCTATGAATTCGCGCGTTCGAATATGGAATTTATTCCGGAACTGACGGCATTGATTAAGCAGAATTATCAGGGTTTGGTTTTGGATATTTTAGCGGGTGAATTGCGAGAACTAGAGAACGGTCATTGGATAGCTGGTGGGTTAGAAAGTACTGAAAAAGAAGTGGAAAATATTATTCAAGAAACATTGATGGTGCAAGATATTCAGTGTCGTGCAGTCTGTAAATTAGAGCCGTTGTTTGAAGAATTAGAAGAGGACAGTGTTTTTGATCACCGCTTTGTACATCAGACGCAGTATTTGGAAGTCATGCGTAAGAATTTTGAATTTACAGTGAAAAAGAAGGAAGAATTGTTGCGTGAAGACGAGTTGTTGCATGAAATAAAAATGGAGCAAAAGCAAATGCAGTTAGACCAGTTTTCTGAAGAAGCAGATTATAGAAGTCAGCATCAGGAACAAAATTCAGACAGCATGAAGCGTCAGTTAGTCGAGTGGGGACAACAAAAAGAAGCGCAATTTGTTGTAGAAAGACAACTCAGGGAGCGTGAATTGGAACATGAGATTACGATTAAACAACTTGAAGTTAAGGCGAAGGCTGAACGTTTTTATGAAGAACAGTTGGTTGAGCAAGCCTCAGAAGAAAAGATGCAAACGGTGGGTTTTACCCATACCGAGAAAATTAATGCAAAACAGTTAACCTTTGATCTTAAAGAACATGAGAGCAAGCAATTGCGTTGGTTAGAAGCCAATGCGAAAATTCAGGAACAAAAAATTCAACAAGAAAATCGTTTTAAAGAAAAGCAGTTAGAAAAAGAAATCATGGAGCAAGAATTCAAAATGGTAGCCAAGCAGAAGCTGGAAGAAAAATTGCAAATTGATCAATTAAAACATGACTCACGATTACTCGATCTTGAGTTGGAGGCCACGCAGATTGAACAAAGGAAGCGTTTTGAGGTAACTCAAAGATCAGATGAATTTTTACACCGTGAAATTGAGTTGTTAGTTTTGGAAAAACAGCGGGCTGAATTAGCACAACAGGTGGAGTTTATTAAAGAAGAAGACGATAATAGCTAACTAACTTTTTTTAATGGACGCTTTATTTTATTAACTATGTTCTATTTTACTTTTCCAGTTATATCGGAGCAGGTCGTTTTATTGGATCCTTTGGTGTTTCTTGCAATCGCTTTGATGCTCCTGTTTCTTTTGTACATTAGTACGCCTATGAAAGAATATCATATTGAGGTGCCATCAGAACTTCATGAACATTCGGAACTCATTCGTAGTAAAGCGCCTTACTTTTACGATGCTTGGTATGGCCAATTACCGTTGTGGCAGGTTTTTTGGCCTTTCTGTGTTTTATTGAATGTATTATTAGCGGGGGGGGATTGGTTGGTTCGAAATACCGCCTTCAGTGTGCCGAGTTGGGATACATTATTGTTGACGTGTATGACCACAACCATCTGGTGGACCATAGCGACTTGGCGGATGTCAATTTATACGCGTCACCGGATTTGGGCAGCCGCCGCTCGGCTTGTGACCTTAGCAGCCTTTTTGGATTTTGGTTTTCGTGTGTTTATTCGAATTAAATTTCCACGGGTGTTTTTTGATTGCCAAGGTATGTTTTTTGATTATTCGAGTTGTTTTTAATAATGTTTAGTCAGTGCTTGATTTAACGCTTAGATAAGAAATGAGTTAGGTGTGTTATGGGAAATTCGTTAAGTGATCAGTTATTAAAAGCCGGTCTGGTAAATGATGCTAAAGTAAAAAAGGTTCGATCAGACAAACATAAAAGCTTAAAACAACAGCGTAAGCATAAGATAGAAACGGTTAATGAAACAACACAACAGTTTCAAAAGCAGCAACAACGGAAGGTTGAGAAGGACCGCGAACTTAACCGTCAGATAAAAGAGCAGGCAGAAAAAAATGCAGTGTCCGCGCAAATTAAACAATTAATTGACCTGAATAAATTACCCCAAGAGGCTGAAGGGACGGCTTTTAATTTTTCCGATGGTACGAAGGTGAAGACGCTTTATCTTTCGGATAGTGTCCGCGAACATCTAGTTAAAGGGCGACTTGCCATTGTTAGCTCCGGTCAATCGTATCAAGTAATTCCAGCAGGCGTTGCAGAGAAAATAAGGCAACGCGATACAACCTTAATTGTTAAATGGAACGAACCTGATCTTTCAGTGAATACGGCGGACGATGAAAATTTATACGCGGATTATAAAATCCCTGATGATTTGATTTGGTAACTAACCGTAAAAATGATGAGTAATAATGGCTAAAAATAGAGTAAAAGTCCATAGGGCACCGGATCAAAATAAGAAAATAGTGCGATCTGTTTATGAGATTGGCAACGATGCGGTTATGGATGCTAGATTTTTTAAACTTCCAGAAGCCGTTCAACAACAAGCTAATGCATTATATGACCGAATGGAAAAGGAGGGCAAGCTGGTTATTCCTGAACTGGAGGCATTAAAAAACAAGTATCCTAAAGTACCGACCTTATATAACTATTTATCTGCAGCCTATAGCCGCGGTGATATTGTTCAACAAGAACGCTGTATTGAAGAAAATTATCGTGTTAACGGTAATAATTTAATCGCCCGTTGTCACTATGGGCAGTTGTGTATTAAACGTAAGGATTTTGATCAAATACCGAAGATTTTTGATAATAAGTTTGATTTGAAATCGTTATACCCGAGGCGTAATCGGTTTCACCCGTCAGAATATAATTCTTTTTCATTAGTGATGTGCTATTACTTTAATTTTTTAGGGGAACATAGTTTAGCAAATGGTTTTTATCAGGGATTAAAAAATTATTCGCCAGATGGGGTTGAGACACAGCAAGCCAAGCGATTATTAGAACCTGGTTTTTTAGGGCGAATGGGTAAAAAATTAGTAAACGCTCTGGGTTAGAAAGTATAAGATCGTATTTGTATATGATTGATCCAACGTATAGCTAAGAGGGGGTGACGTAGTAATTATTAGCTATTTCTTGGGAGGACAGTGGCGGTGAGAGTAGATTTTCTTGTAAGTCATAACGAGTTAAGAGTAGTTGCCTATAATTTGTTAGTAACTGTGTCTGGTAGGGTGCGCTTAAAGGAATTATAAATTTTGTTTTTAGTTTAGTGACTGGTTTCAATATGGTAGGCAAGATTTTCGAACTCGCTGGCTACCAGGGGTTTGCTGAAAACGTAACCTTGTATCAGTATTGGATAACCTAATTCTCTTAATTTCTTTAATTTGAAATCAGAGTCCACGCCTTCAATCACAATGTTTTCGTATTGCAAAGATTGTAGGAAGTCGAGTATGGCACAGAGAATTGCAATGTGATCCGTATTGGTGTCAATCTGGTTGATAAACGATTTGTCTATTTTTATTGTGTCAAAGCGAAATTTTCTTAGGTAATCGATAGAGGCATAACCTTTACCAAAATCGTCTAAAGCAATCTTGACCCCCATTTCTTTTAGTGTAGTGAGTGTTTCAAGCGCACTAATTTCATCTTTAATTAATACTGATTCAGTTAGTTCAATTTCAAGGAAATGTGCAGGGAGTCCAGTAATTTTAAGAGCATCGGTGACTTGTCTAATCAGAATACCATTAATGATCTGATTCGCTGAGGCATTAACGGAAATGGTTTTAAGTAATTGGGGATCATTTTCTAGCCATTTTGTAGCTTGCTGGCAGGCTTGTAGAAGAACCCAGCCACCCACGGAGATGATGTTACCGCTTTGCTCAAGCTCATCGATAACTTGTTGGGTAGTGATGCAATGTTGACTGCCTTTGCACCAGCGTAATAATGTTTCTATTCCCAGTATGGATGAGCCGTCAAGGTTGAATTGGGGTTGGTAACGTAATGAGAATTCATCACGAACAAGTGCTTCAATCATTTCGGTGCGAAGGGTGCTGACTTTTAAATGTTCGCTTCCTAAATAACTTTTGTAGGTTGCTATTTTGGTCGAAGGTTTTGCTTGGGCTAGATGAAGAATATGAATAAGATGGTGTAAGAACTTATTGGCTTGTTGTTGGTTTGTTCTGTGTTCGGAAGTTGGGGAGTCTGAACTATATTTTTGTGTTTTTTCAATGAGGTAAGAGGTTTTAGGGAGATCATTGGTATGAATCAGACCGATGGCGCATCGGGTTTGAATGGGGCCTGATTCAGTGTCAATGACCATTTCAAAGTTAGCGATATTGTTGGTAAAAAGTGTGGTAGCGTGCTCGATTGAAATATTTTTTAAAAATAAAGAAAAGGTGCCGCAATCTAAACGGCTAATGCCTGTTGCGCTGGGTATTATTTTGGAAATTCTGTTGGTAAATTCAATGAGCACTGTTTCACTGGTTGTAAACCCAAAAATATTAAGAATTTGCCTGTAATTCATAATTCCGAGGGCGACAAGTACGCCTTGATCTTTGTTATGAATAATATGAGTTAAGAGCTTTTGTAAGCCGGCGCGGTTTAGTGCTTGAGTGATCGAATCAAAATGTGTTTTTTGTTTTAATTGTCTTAATGCGGTTTCTTTTTGGCATATTTCCTGAGTTAATTCATCGTTACGTAACGCAATAGTTTTTCTAAGTCTTGTCATATTAATTAGGATGATAATCAAGAAAATAGCTGTGGTTGCGCAAATAATGTTATAGGTCAAAAGGTTGGATATATCCTGAATCGTAGAATAAATGAGGTGACTGTTTAGCGGTTGGTTGGTATTGAGGGATAATAGGTCTAGATTTTTCTTAGCGGAAAGATAACGTGTCACATTGGTTAAGAAAAGAATAAATATAATAATGACACATATTGAAATAATTAATCGTTTCGCCGATTTTGACACAGTGGTCTATCCTTTGAGATTAATGAGCATTGAGAATGCACCAAGGATAGTGGTAAGACTCGGTTATTCAATGAACAAGGCAGATCAACGGTTGTGCTAAGGGTGAGCCCCACCGTGTGGGTGTTGGTAAGAATGGGTCTGTGTGTTATTGACCCCCTAACGTAGCGAAAAAAGCAGGGGGGTGGCCATGCTTTTCTGGCAATTAAGTTAAAAAAGAACAGCAATAATCACAGTTTTCAATGACGTTGACAGTGAAGTGTGAATCACCAGGAACTTCAAATGACTCGCCGGCTTTAATGGTTTTCCAATTATCAGTATCAGGGAGAAGGAGTGATAATTCACCGGCTAGTATTTCCATTAATTCTTTGCTGGCCGTATTGAATTGGTATTCTCCCGGTAGCATGAATCCTAATGTTTTTTCTGAGCCATCACTGAATTGGATGGTTCGACTAGAAACATTGCCGTTAAAATAAACATTGGCTTTTTTTATGATAGTGACGTTATTAAACGATGACATGGTGAGCAATCCTTAAGTCGGTGGGTCTGTAAGTCATAGCAACGTTGTATTTTTCCTGAGCGTTGATGTATATAAATACGCGAGTGCTATGTGATCGTAATGATAGTGAAATTGTTTAGTGTTGACAGTCCGGTCCGTGAATATGGCCGTGTTCTAATTCATCTTCTGTTGCGTCTCTGATAGCAACAACTTCTATAGCGAAATTTAAGTTTTCACCGGCTAAAGGATGATTGCCATCAATCGTGATATCATCATCTTCCATTTTCGTAACGGTCACCACAACTGGTCCGGTATTTCCTTCGGCATGAAATTGTTTGCCAATGCTGATTTCGTCGAGGCCTTCAAACATGCTGCGGTTGACGGTCTCAATCATATAATCTTCTCGGTTACCGTAACCTTCGTCAGGTGTAACGGTAACATCTAAAGTATCGCCTATAGCTTTTCCGGTTAATGCCTTTTCAAGTCCTGTGACAATATTACCTTTACCATGTAGGTAAATTAACGGGTTATTTTCAGTCGATTGATCAAGAATCGTACCGGCATCATTGCTGAGTTTGTAATGTATTGACACTACACTATTATCTGTTATTTTCATAAGTTTTAATTGTGGTTGTATTAGCGAGGGAGTCGACTAATCTTACCGTTTTTTTTAATAGGATTCTTGTGGATTTTTTAAAGTGGAAAGTAATGATCAATTAATAAGGTCGAAAAAATACCGGTGAGATAAATAATTGAGAAGCCAAAGGTTTTCATAGCGATACGGTCTTCTTTGGTGATGATCATTTGAACGGCGAAATAAAGAAAGCCAAGGTTTAAAGGGATGACGGTGGCTAAATAGATTAAACCACTCATGCCGGTCAGATAGGGTAGTAGGGTAACGATAAGCAGTAAAATAGTGTACAGCAATACTTGTAGTCGGGTGAATTCAGCACCGTGCGTGACCGGTAGCATCGGGATTGATGCTTTAGCGTATTCTTTTCTTTTTGCAATGGCCAAGGCCCAAAAATGAGGCGGTGTCCAAATGAAAATGATTAGAAATAAGAGTAGAGCATAGGGGTGAATGGTATCGGTCACAGCACACCAGCCCAGGACAGGCGGCGCCGCACCGGCAGCACCGCCAATGACAATATTTTGCGGGGTTGCGTGTTTGAGGTAGACCGTATAGACAATGGCATAACCAATCAGAGAAAGAAAGGTGAGTGTGGCGGTTAAGTAATTGACCCAAAGAACCAGAATTAACATGGCTATAACGCCCAATGAAATGGCAAAGATAATAACATTTTGGGAGCTAATGTTGCCTTGAGGAAGCGGGCGGTTTTGTGTTCGGGCCATTTTGGCATCGACCTTTTGATCAAGAAAGTGGTTGATCGCTGCCGCTGATGCTGCTGCTAAACCGATGCCTAAGGTGCCGAACAGGAGTGGCTGTAATGGCGGAAAGTCTGGGGTCGCTAAGAACATACCGACAACCGCTGTAAAAATAATCAGTGCTACGACCTTGGGTTTACAAAGGGCTAAATAGTTTTTCCAGGGCGGTCGTATTTGTGTGGATGACATAAATTAAAGTTGAGTATCAATTTTAAAGGTATCGTATAAAATAGGCTTAGGTCGCAGTCTTTTTCACATTGGTAAGTTTAATTGAATGTTATATTTTGAGGAGTTATTTAGGTGCCAAAATTTAATAAAATGTTAAGAAATATAGCTCGATTGTACCACCAACAACGGCTCGGAGGGACAGCTATTTGGTTGTTGTTGGTAGCCGTGGTTTTTTCAACACCGAGTTACGGACAATCTTTAGCCGTTCATGAGTTTAAGTTACCGAATGGCTTAAAAATTTTAGTTAAGGAGGATCATCGATCGCCTGTCGTGGTTTCGCAAGTTTGGTATAAGGTGGGTTCTAGTTATGAACACGGCGGCATAACGGGTATTTCTCATATGTTAGAGCATATGATGTTTAAGGGGACAGATAAGTATGCGCCCGGTGAATTTTCTAGAATCATTGCTGAAAATGGAGGTAATGAGAATGCCTTCACCAATCGGGATTATACCGCGTATTTTCAAACCTTAGATAAATCACGTTTAGCGATTAGTTTTGAAATGGAAGCTGATCGAATGCGGAACTTACATTTGCTGGATGAAGAATTAACTAAAGAATTGCAGGTGGTTCTTGAGGAACGGCGTAAGCGTACTGAAGATAACCCACAGGCAAAAATGTATGAATACCTGATGGCAATGGCCTATGCCAATAGCCCGTATAAAAACCCGGTGATTGGCTGGCCTGCAGATATTGAGAATTATAAGGTTGCTGACTTACAAGCATGGTATGAGCGTTGGTATGCGCCCAATAATGCCACATTGGTTGTGGTTGGCGATGTCGATGTGGATGATGTTTTACAGTTAGCTAAGAAATATTTTGGTGCATTAGAACCGAGTGTATTAGTTGATGTAAAGCCGCGTACTGAAATGCCCCAACAGGGTGTTCGTAGAATGATAGTCAAGTTGCCGGCTAAATTACCGTTTATCTTTATGGCATATAAAGTCCCGGTATTGAATACCATCGATAATGAGCAAGAGGCTTACGCCTTGGAAGTATTAGCCGGTATTTTGGACGGTGGGAATAGTGCCCGATTTTCGACGCAATTGGTTCGGGGGCGGCAAATAGCCGTTTCAGCAAGTGCGGGTTATGACTTGTCGGCCCGGTTATCTAGCTTATTGACCTTGTCAGCAACGCCGGTTGAAGGGGTTTCAGTCGCCACGATAGAAGCTGCGATTAAAGAAGAAGTGATGCGATTACAAAATGAATTAGTGTTGCCGGATGAGTTGTCTCGTGTAAAAGCACAGGTTTTAGCCCAGTCAGTTTATGAACATGATTCGATGTTTTACCAAGGGATGTTATTAGGAATTTTTGAAATGGTGGGATTAGGATGGTCTAAAATTGATGAGTATGTTGAACAGATTAATAAAATAACTGCGGAACAAATTCAGGCTGTTGCTAAAAAATATTTGATTGATCGCCATTTGAATATTGCGGTCTTAGAGCCCCAAGCCTTAGTTTTACAAGCAACGCATGAATTAAAAGGAGCTAATCATGGTCACTAAACGGTTTATGATATTATTTTTAGGTGTTATTTTATGCTCGTCATTGCGGGCCGAAGTGACTATTGAACAATGGCGGACGACTACAGACACACCTGTTTTTTTTGTTAAGACGGAAGGCTTGCCCTTAGTCGATGTCAAAGTGATGTTTGATGCCGGCAGCGCGCGTGATCCAGGAGAAGAAAAATCAGGACTCGCTTCATTAACGGCACAGATGTTGGAGACTGGGGCGGGTGCTTTTAATGCAGATGAGATAGCGGCGCAGTTTGAACGTGTGGGTGCCGTTTTTAGTACCGGTGTTTCTGTTGATATGGTGTGGTTGGATTTACGTTCATTAAGTACTCTGGAATTACTCAATCCTGCATTGGATACAATGGGGTTGTTGTTAACACAGCCCACGTTTAACAGCAGTGATTTTGATCGTGAAAAAAACAGGGTGTTAACCGTTTTAAAACAGCGTGAAGAATCACCCGGTGCGCTGGCAAAATTATCTTTCTATAAGGCGTTATACGGTCATCACCCATATGCTTTTCCAGCCTTAGGTGAAATAACAACGGTTTCTAAAATACAGCTTGATCATGTTAAAGCATTCCATCAGAAATGGTATGTGGCTGAGAATGCGACCATTGTGATTGTGGGTGATGTGACTCAAGATCATGCGCGGAAAATTGCGGAACAATTAATAGCTAAGATCAATCGTGGTGATAAAGCACCCGAGTTGCCACCGGTGATTGCACAACCAGAGCAGAATATTCATATTAACTACCCCTCCAAGCAGACTCATGTATTGTTGGGGGCACTTGGAATTGATCGAAATGATGCTGATTATTTTCCGCTTGTGGTCGGTAATCATATTTTGGGAGGAGCGAGTCTGGTTTCAATTTTATTTGAAGAAGTACGTGAAAAAAGAGGGCTAGCCTACAGCGCCTATAGTTATTTTTCACCGATGACTAGAAAAGGGCCTTTTATTATGGGTGCTCAGACTCGAAATGATCAACTCGATGAAGCCCTAGCAGTCATGCATAAAACGTTGGAGGATTTTGTGGTACGGGGGCCTACCGATGCTGAATTAACAGCTGCAAAGAAAAATATAACGGGTGGTTTTGCCATGCGATTTGATACAAATAAGAAATTATTGGAATATATTTCAATGATTGCTTTCCATCATTTGCCGTTGAATTATTTGACCTTATATCCTGAAAAGGTTTTAGCGGTCACGAGGGCGAAAATCAAAGAAGCCTTTGAACGTCGTATTGTGCCTGAAGGGCTAACAACTGTCACCGTCGGAAATAAAGTGTCAGAAAGTGGCAAATAAGCTCAGAGTGATTGGCGGTCAGTGGCGTAGTCGCGTGTTAACGTTTACTGATACCCCGGGATTAAGACCCACACCGGTTCGTATTCGGGAAACTTTATTTAATTGGTTGCAGTATGATGTGGTTGGCAGTCGTTGTTTGGACTTGTTTGCGGGGAGCGGGGCATTGGGTTTTGAAGCTTTATCACGGGGCGCAATAAGTGTCACTCAGGTAGAGAAAGATGCCGGTGCTTGTCAGAGTTTGAGAGCTAATAAAGCGCAATTATCGGCACAGAAATTGCAAATTATTGAAATGGATGTTCAGCAATATTTGAAAAGAGAGAATGAGATATTTGATTTGATTTTTTTAGACCCGCCTTTTGCACAGGGTCTCGCTGAAGTGACTTGTCAGGCACTGACAGCGGGGACATGGTTAGCGGGTCACGCTAAAATTTATATTGAAACGGAACGGTCTTGGAACTTGACAGATATCCCCGATAACTGGCGATTATTGAAAGATAAACAAGCCGGTGATGTACGTTATCAATTGTTCCAGCATCAGCAGTAATGGTTTTACTACGTTTTTGATTACTAATAAGATAAAATTACCACTTTATTTTGTTCTTGAGTGTGTTTGATGGTTTCTGCAATATATCCCGGTACTTTTGATCCGGTAACAAACGGGCATTTGGACCTGATTGTGCGGGCCTCTTCTCTTTTTGAACGGGTCGTCGTAGCGGTTGCGTTTAATCAGGCTAAAAAGCCACTGTTTACTATTGATGAGCGCGTCGCACTTATGGAAGAAACCGTATGTCACCTGCCGCGTGTTGATGTTATTCGTTTTGATTCATTGTTAGTCACTTGTGCGCTGGAACAGCAAGTGAGTGTTATTTTACGAGGGCTTCGGGCGGTTTCTGATTTTGAATATGAATTCCAACTAGCCGGTATGAATCGGCATTTGGCCTCAGAGTTAGAGACTATATTTTTAACGCCGGCTGAGAAATACGGTTTCTTATCTTCCAGTTTGATTAAGGAAAGTTCAGCATTAGGTGGTGATATATCAAAATTCGTTCCGCGGCATGTACAAAAGGCGTTAGTTGAAAAATTGAGGAAAGGAAAATAATGGCTTTAATTATTGATGATGAATGTATTAATTGTGATGTTTGTGAACCGGAATGCCCAAACGGTGCTATTTCTCAGGGTGAGGAGATCTATGTCATAGATCCGGCATTATGTACTGAATGTGTAGGGCATCATGACTTGCCACAATGTATTGAAGTTTGCCCGGTTGATTGTATTGATAAAGATTCTGAAAATGAAGAAAGTCAAGAAACGCTCTATCAAAAGTATTTGAAACTTACTTAAGAGCGGCTAGTGAATCTTGTCAGCCAGCTTAAGCTAGTGGTCGTGGGACCTTGAGGTTGATATTCAGCGCCTACCCAGCCTGTATAGGTTGAACGATCAATGGTATCAAAGAGTTCTACAAAATCGATTGTTCCTGTGCCCGGTTGATGGCGTCCTGGGTGATCAGCAAATTGGATATGACCAATAAGAGGGGCTTGCGTGGTAATAAAGTGGCAGACATTTTCACCCATTCGATGCATATGATAAATATCAAATTGCAGCATGAGATCAGGGTGATTGATTTGTACTAATACGGCTAACATTTGTTGTGTTTGGGAGATAATAAACCCCGGCAGGTCCTGTGTGTTGATCGCTTCAAAGACCGTTTTTACGCCAAGGTCCGAAAATTGAGTTAAAGCGAAGTGAAGGTTTTCGTTGAATTGTTCTAGGTAATGGTTGTGGTGTTTGGGGTTGATTGCCCGACCAGGTAAAACGTTGATAAATTTCGGGTTTAATATTTTGGCATAAGTGCTTGCTTGTGCGACCGCCTCTTGAAATTGCTGTTGTTTTTTCGGCACGCAGGCTAACCCTTCTCCGCCCTGAAGAAGATCGTCCGCATCAACGTTAAAGAGGACTAGTTTAAGGTCGTTTTCACGTAACAGATTTAATAAGGTATCGGCTGTTTCCTGATAAGGGAATTGTATTTCAATGGCGTCAAAGCCATGTCGTTTAGCGGCACTAAAGCGCTCGGTGAATTTCAGCTCAGGGAATAATAAGCTAAGATTAGCGGTAAAACGAGGCATCGTTAATCCCCATGGTATAACTTTATAAGTGTGCTGGGGTCGTGTTCAAGATAACCCTGACTTCCATGCTGTGTTAGTAATGTCTCAGCCAGTTTAGACATGGGTATGGCATTGTTATAGCGGTTCGCGAGTTTGTTCGCCAGACGTAAGTCTTTTAATAATGTTTTAACCCGCCATTTAACAGGTTCAAAGGTTTTTTGAGCCATTTCAGGGCCAACAATTTGTAATGGTTTTGAGTCAGCAAAGCCGCCGGTAAGCGCGGTTGGGATTTTCTCCGCATTCACACCGGCATTTTGTGCGAGTGCTATCATTTCAGCGATTACAAGAACATTACAACTGACAATCATTTGGTTGCAGATCTTGGTTATTTGTCCAGAACCTGTGGCACCCATGTGGGTGAATTGCGCATACAAAGGTTTTAAAACGGACTGCGCTGTTTCAATGGCCGAAACTGTTCCACCTGCCATAATAGCGAGAGTTCCTTTTTGTGCGCCGCTAACGCCGCCTGAAACTGGAGCATCAACCCAACTCATGCCTGTTTTATTATTAAGTTCATCGGCTAATTGCACCGTTATTTCGGGATCTATACTGGATAAATCAATCAGTTGTTGAGTGCTATTGCCGTACTGGATGATGCCATCGTTACCGCGTATGATGGTTTTAACGGCATCGGTATCGGATAAACATAATAAAATAATATCTGAGGCTTGAGTGAGTTGACCGACAGTTTCCTGAAGATGGGCGCCGGCGGCTACCAGTGGCTGACATTTTGAAGTTGTTCGGTTCCAAACGTTTAAGGAGTAACCAGCAACTAGAAAGTTTAATGCCATGGGTTGGCCCATTAATCCAATACCGATAAAGCCGAGAGTAGGTTTTGCTTTTGCCATATCTGTATTGATATCCAGGGTGATAGAATAATGAACTTTATCATAGCATTTAATTCGTGATGGGTACTTCGACCTTTAAGCAACTTATATCATCTGGCTTGCTAACGCTGAAAGCTGTTTTGGTTGTTTATGGATTAATAAATTCAGTTTGTTTTGCACAGACAAAGCAGGTGGCTATCGCATCGGCCCAGCCATTAGCGACCCATGCCGGGTTGGCTATTTTAGCGTCGGGCGGGAATGCTTTTGATGCGGCGGTGGCTGTCGCTGCAGTGTTGTCTGTGGTTGAACCGCAAGGTTCAGGATTAGGTGGCGGTGGCTTTTTTTTGTTGCACCGGGCACGTGATAAGTTCGATGTCATGATCGATGCGCGTGAGAAGGCGCCGCTGGCAGCCCATCAAGGTTTATTTCAAAATGAACAGGGACAGGTAATCAAAAATGCATCCACACAAGGACCCTTAGCAGCCGGTGTGCCGGGTTTACCTGCTGGGTTGGTGCATTTGTCTGAAAACTACGGGCGCTTGCCATTAGCGGTAGTGCTTAAGCCCGCTATTAATCTGGCTGAAAAAGGTTTTCATGTGGGGAAACGGTTTCGTCGCTTGTTGCAGTATCGAACGCATCAGATGACCGTCAATAGCCAATTACAAGCTATTTTTTATGATCAGGGACAATTACCGGCGACTGGATTTTTATTACAGCAAAAGGATTTAGCGCGAACTTTACGATTGCTTTCGGCTCTGGGTTGGGCAGGGTTTTATCAAGGCGAAATAGCTACATTGCTTGTAGACAGTGTTCAAAAGGGAGGGGGTATTTGGACATTAGCTGATTTAGCAGCATACCAAGTTGTAGAGCGTAAACCCGTATTCGGACAATACCGAGGCATTAAAATAACTAGCGCCGCACCGCCTTCTTCAGGTGGTATTGTCTTGGTAGAGATACTCAATATTTTAGCAGGCTATCCGCTGGATACGATGACTCCGGTCATGCGAAAACATTTAATTATTGAAGCGATGCGACGAGCATACAGAGATCGAGCGGTTTATTTGGGTGATCCGGATTTTGTTCAGATTCCGGTTAAACAATTATTGAGTGCTGATTATGCCGCTGGTTTGAGAGTATCGATACAATCAGAAAAGGCGTTGCCAAGTATTTTATTAAACGGACCGTTAGCAGATCAAGCGGGTGGGGAAGATACCACACATTTTTCAATTATGGATCATGAAGGTAATCGAGTCGCAGCAACGTTAAGTATCAATTTTCCATTTGGTTCTGGGTTTGTAGCATCGGGAACTGGCGTTGTTTTGAACAATGAAATGGATGATTTTGTGAGCCGCATAGGGACTGTAAATGGTTATGGGTTAATGGGCGGAACAGCAAATTTAATAGTGGGGGGAAAGCGAATGCTATCCAGTATGACGCCGACCTTCTTAGAGGATGAACACCGTATCGTTGTGCTAGGAACTCCAGGAGGAAGTCGTATCATATCAATGGTCTTGTTGGCTATTTTAGAATTTGCTAAGGGAACTGAAATTCAGGCGATAGTTGATGCGCCGCGTTTTCATCATCAGTTTATACCTGATAAGGTGCAGTATGAGTCGGATGCGTTGACAGGGGATGAGATTAAAGCATTGAAGCAACGGGGGCACCGTTTAGAAGAAAAAAATAATCGTTATGGGGATATGCAAGCCGTGTTGTGGCAAAAAGAAAATAATCAAGTCATGAAGGCTGCGAGCGATTTTCGTGGTGAAGGGTTAGCGTTGGTCAGATAAATAGCGTGGAAAGGTCAATCATTCAATTATGGTTTGCAGACTTGTCTAAGGGTGATTATACGATGTGTTGGACATTATTATCACCGCATGAGAAACGCCGGGCACAAAGTTTTAAGGTGGTTAAAATACGGCAAAGGTTTGTTATTGCGAGGGCTATTTTAAAGCAGTTATTGGCTGATTATATGGCCGTTAACAGTGCTGCGGCTATTGAATTGCTTCAGGGTCCTTTCGGTAAGCCTTATGTGGTGCATGGGAGTGACCGTCAGGATGTTGCGTTTAATTTGTCCCATACTGGGGATCACTTAGTGATTGCTTTAGGTTGTCAGCGGCAAATTGGTGTAGATATAGAGGTTTGTCGGGAGCGTATTAATTTAAATGCCTTGGCGGAAAAATGTTTTGCAGCGACAGAATTGTATAGTTGGCAGCAACTGGATGCCGATGATCAGAAAGCCATGTTTTATCGTATTTGGACCCGTAAAGAGTCTTTTGTAAAGGCGGTGGGACGAGGCATCTCGTTAGGTCTTAAAAATTGTGAGATGTCGCTTCAGGAACCTATTAAGATTTTGGCTGTGCCAAATGATTGCGGCCAGACCACCGATTGGCGCGTTACCGATCTGAACGTTCCTTTTGGATTAAGTGCTGCTTTAACTGTAGATGGTCCTGAATATAAACTGGCTTATCGTTACTGGGCGTGAATTAGGGTAGTGCAGCTGATTAAGGTTTCATGGATGCTTAACGAAATTGTTGTCCGGTTATTAAGTCATATATAGGGGTAGCACTTTGTAATCCGCTGAGATCCCCAGAGCAAATAGGGATGTCAATGCCTAATTGTTTTTTGATGGCTAGCGGTGTTTTAGCCGGGGGTTTGTTACTGATATTGGCACTGGTTGAAACGATAGCACCCTTAAATTCTTTGCATAACGCGGCAGCTATAGGGTGGTTTGTAACCCTGACAGCTAAACTGGCATGTTGGCCGCGTAGCCAAGTTGGAACCCAGTGTTGCGCGGGCACGATCCAGGTTGTCGGGCCGGGCCAGGTGGATAACATGTGTTGAAGATGATCGCTGTCATTAAGGTTAAGGTAAGGGCTGAGTTGGTCAAATGAAGAAGCGATCAGGATGAGTCCTTTTTCTACGGGACGTTGTTTAAGGGTTAGTAATTGTTTGACGGCATCGCCATTGAGAGGATCACAACCGAGACCATAAACGGCTTCTGTTGGGTAGGCGATAATCTGACCTTGCACGAGATATTGTTTAAACAGTCGTGCTTTAAACGCTGAAATATGTGTCATAGCAATTTATTGTTAAGATTGAAGAAAACCAGAAGGGGTGACTTTTTGTTGGCTTTTCTGTGCAGGAATTCAGGCTATGTTTTGTTCGGCTAAGAGTGTTAGTTTTGTTAAAGATGATTCGAATAATGCATGATCGTCTGTTCTAATGGTTGCATGACCCACTTTCCGTCCAGCGCGAGGTTGTTTAGCATAGAGGTGCTGATGTGTGTTTTCAATAGCTAAAACTTGCTCCGTTGGAGGAAGGCCGCCAATAAAGTTGACCATGCCAGAATAGCCTTTAGCTCGAGTTGAACCTAAGGGCCAATCTAAAATGGCACGTAAATGGTTTTCAAATTGGCTGGTTTCAGCGCCTTCTATGGTCCAGTGTCCGGAGTTGTGGACGCGGGGTGCAAATTCATTTGCCAGCAGTTGTCCTTGAACATCGAAAAGCTCTAGAGCGATGATGCCAACATAATTGAGTTCTTCCAGAACGCGGGAAAGATATTGCTCAGCGTTGTGTTGTTTTGGGTCATCAATACAGCAACGTGATACTCTTAAAATCCCTTGGCTATGCTTGTTTTCTGAGAGTGGATAAAATACGGTTTCGCCATTGGGGCGGCGAGCGGCGATAATCGAAATTTCCCGGGTATGGGGGACAAATCCTTCAACAATGGAGGGACTGTTACGCATTGAATTCCAAGCACTGACCAGATCTTCGGGGCCATGTAATGGGACCTGACCTTTACCATCATAACCCATACGACAGCTTTTCAGGATTGCAGGAAAACCAATGGTTTTAATGGCTTGTTCCAGATCGTCAAGTGAATTGACTGCGGCGAAATTTGTAGTAGGAATATTAAGGTTGTGAAAGAATTTTTTCTCTATTAACCGGTCTTGTGCGATTGCAAGAGCGCGATCACAAGGTGCAATTTTGGTATGACGCGCTAATAATTGAGCGACACTGGCGGGAACATTCTCAAATTCGTAGGTGACAATATCGGTTTGTTGCGCTAATTCTTGTAACAGGGATTCATCGTTGTAGGCGCCGTGAAGATGGTTAGCTAGGCCGATAGCACCGGCATCGTTACTGGGATCGATGATGACAAAGTCCAGTCCTAGCGGGTAGCCAGCCAATGCAAGCATTCGTGCTAATTGTCCGCCGCCTAAAATGCCAATTTTCATGACTGTGCCTGACGTGGATCGGGTGATTGTAAGACTTTGTTGCTTTGTTCTTCTCTGTAGGCTTTCAGCGAGCTACTGTAGTTGGGGTATTTGTTGGCGAGGATTGCTGTCGCCAGAAGAGCAGCATTAATAGCGCCGGCTTTACCAATAGCTAAGGTGCCAACAGGAATGCCTGCGGGCATTTGCGCAATTGATAACAGAGAATCCATGCCGTTTAATGCTTTTGATTGAATGGGGACGCCGAGAACAGGAAGGTGCGTTTTTGCGGCGGTCATCCCCGGTAAGTGTGCCGCACCGCCGGCACCAGCAATGATGACTTCAATGCCTTTCGTTTCAGCTGTTTCAGCATAAAAAAACAATTTGTCGGGGGTTCTGTGAGCCGATACGACCTCGACCTCATGTGGAATATTAAATTTTTCAAGTATATGCACCGCATGTTGCATGGTTTCCCAGTCCGATGTTGAACCCATGATAATTCCAATTAACGCGGCCATTCAAGACCTCCCGTTGGCAAAAAAGAGCTAATTATACAGAGAATAAGGCATAAGTGATTGAAAAAGAAGATTTGTTGTTAACTTTGCGGGCCTTCTACATCTTCCGGATCGCCTTCATAAGGGGTGGCGAATTTACATTCTTTTTGTGGGCATACTTTCTCAGTACCACGCCTTTTAGTTGTTTTTAAGGCGAGTATGGGCCAGTTACATTCGGGACAGTTTTCTTTGACCGGTGCGTTCCAAATAGCATAGTCACATTTAGGGTATTTTTCACAGGAATAAAAAATCTTACTATTTCTAGATTTACGTTTAAGAATGTTACCTTTTTCGCATTTAGGACATTGTACGTTAGTATCTAAGGGCTTTTCTAAGGGTTCAATGTGTTTGCAATCAGGGTAACCACTGCAACCGATAAATTTACCATACCGGCCGGTTTTAATAATCAGGTTCTTCTGACATTTTGGACAGGAGCGACCTTCAATGATTTGGGGTTCAGCCGATTGGGCATCATCATTCAAATTACGGGTATAAGAACATTCAGGATAATTGGTACAGCCGATAAAACGACCATTGCGACCTAATCGAATGGAAAGTTGGCTGTCACATTTAGGGCAATTTTCATCCAAACTTTCTTGCGTTACGTCTTTACGCTGAACACTTTCTTCTTTGTCTTTAATGAGAGTAGTGAATGGTTCCCAGAATTCTCGCATGAGTGGTATCCATTCTTTTTCTCCTCGGGCAACAGCGTCAAGGTTGTCTTCCAGATTGGCGGTAAACTGGTAATCAACATATTGGGTAAAGTGCTCCGTTAAAAATTTATTGACGATACGCCCGACATCGGTGGGATAAAAGCGCTTTTTTTCCAGAGTGACGTATTCACGGTTTTGTAGCGTTGAAATAATAGAGGCATAGGTTGAGGGCCTGCCAATGCCGTATTCTTCTAAAGCTTTAACTAAGCTAGCTTCCCCGTATCGGGGCGGCGGTTCAGTAAAATGTTGCCCGAGAACGACGCCGTCTAACTGGACGGCTTCACCCTCAGTTAACGGGGGAAGGAATGATTCTTGGTCATCGCTTTTTTTAGTGTCGTCTTTTCCTTCTAAATAGACTGACATATATCCGGGGTTGGCAATGGTCGAACCATTTGCTCGGAATGTATGTTGTGCGCCACAGGATAGATCAGCATAAACACTGTCAATAGTGGCATGGATCATTTGTGATGCAACGGTACGTTTCCAGATCAGCGAATAAAGTTTAGCTTGGTCGGGTGTTAAATGATCCTTGATAGCATCCGGGGTTCTGGATGATTCAGTGGGTCTAATGGCCTCGTGTGCTTCTTGCGCATTTTTGGATTTAGTTTTAAATTGACGCGGCTGTTCAGGAACGTGATCAGCACCATATTTACGGCTAATTAATTCGCGAATCTCAGCAACAGCAACGGTTGCTAAACTGACAGAGTCAGTTCGCATATAACTGATTAAACCAATTGATTCGCCTTGTAGAGCAACACCTTCATACAGTTGCTGAGCAATCATCATGGTTTTTTTTGTAGTGAAACCTAATTTTCTTGCCGCTTCTTGTTGCAGGGTGGAGGTGATGAAGGGTGGGGCAGGATTGCGTTTGCGTTGTTTCTTTTCAACTTTCTCAATTAATAATTGGCCGTTGGCTGCTTTTAGGAGAGTCTCTTGAATGCTTTGTGCTTGGACTTCATTTTCAATACTGAACTGGGTAATTTTCTTATCGTTAAAGCGGGTGAGTTTGGCCTTGAAAGATTGTGTGTTACTGGTAAGAGCGGCATCTGCAGTCCAGTATTCTCGGCTTACAAATTTTTCAATATCAAGTTCTCGCTCAACAATCATTCGTAGAGCAGGGCTTTGTACGCGTCCGGCGGACAGACCGCGACGGATTTTTTTCCACAGTAAAGGAGAAAGGTTAAAGCCTACTAAATAATCTAGCGCGCGTCGGGCTTGTTGGGCATTAACCATGTTTATTGATAATTTTTGAGGCGATGCAACGGCTTCAGTGACTGCTTTCTTAGTAATTTCATGAAAGATAATGCGGTGGACAGGTTTGTCCTTGATTATATTTTTTTCTCGTAGGAGTTCGTACAGATGCCAGGCAATCGCTTCACCTTCGCGATCGGGGTCAGTGGCAAGATAGAGTGCATCTGCTTTTCGGGCGGCTTTTGAAATTTCCTGAGCATGTCGCTGATTTCTTTCTATGACTTCATATTTCATTGTGAAGTCATTTTGAGTGTCAACAGCCCCTTCTTTGGGGACTAGGTCTCGAACATGTCCATAGGAGGCCAGAACATGAAAGTCCTTGCCTAAATATTTTTCTATTGTTTTGGCTTTAGCCGGTGATTCTACGATAACGAGATTATTGCTCATGGGTATAATCTGTGCGGACCGTTACTTGTTGGGAGAATGATAAAGAACTCAAAGGGGTAAAGTCCAGATACTTTTTTGAAATTATAAAAACGAAATTCCAAGATTCGTGAACAAGGATCAAATAAAGCGGCCTTTTAGTGTAAATAAGGGGAGCTGTCTTCGTAAACTATATTTTCCATTTGGGTAAAGGCAACTTCTTCATCCGGTTGGCTAAGTAGCACCATCAGAACAACCCATTGTAATTTTTTTAATGAAATATCTTCATTGTCCAGTGCGATTAATCGATCAATGACCAACTCGCGGTTGGTTGAAGAAAGAATACCGGATTGTTCCAGAAAAATAATAAAATTACGGCATTCAGTATCTAAGCGGGCGCTTTCTTGCGCGCTAAAGATCCGAAAAGAAGAGGTGGTTGGGCGGTGAACTGTATTTTCTTCACAGAGAGATTCTAACCAATCAAAGGCCTTATCAACTTCTTTTTGTTCAAAGCCAGCGCTAAGCAATTCATCTCTTATTTTGTTTGAATTGGCTAAAGCATCATCAACTTCTTCAAGATAGTTCTCAAATAAATATATTAAAACTTCAAAGATATTTTCTTTCATGGGTTCATTATGACATGGTTTTTGTTCGTGTGTTCTAGTTATTTTATGCGTGTGTAGAATCCATTCTCTGATGAAATGAGCCCTAAGATTTCAAGTTGCAACAAAGTTGACAGTATTAAATCGGTAGGATGGTGGGTGTGTTTAACAAGAGCGTCGATAAGAGTCGGACTAAATTGTACCGTTTCTAAGATAGTGTTTTGGGTCATGGTGAGTGACGGTGATGTACGTTGATGGGGTATATTTTCTTCGAAATTCGGTTGAATATTGAATTCATCCAGTATGTCTTGGCAGTGGGTTGTTAGTTTCGCGCCTTCTTGGATGAGTGCATTACAGCCTTGTGCTAATGGGTTTCTAATTGAGCCTGGAATGGCAAAAACCTCTCGGTTTTGTTCGAGAGCCAGTTGGGCGGTTATGAGTGAACCACTGCGGTGCGTTGCTTCAATAACTAAAATTCCGGAGCATAGACCACTAATAATACGGTTTCTTTGGGGGAAATGATGGGCTTTTGCAGGCGTTCCGATGGGGAATTCAGACACCAATGCGCCTAGCGTTGCTATTTTTAGAGCAAGGGAATGATGGCGCGCGGGATAGATACGATCAAGTCCTGTACCCATAATAGCGATGGTTTCTTTTTGTGCATGAAGTGCCCCTTCATGACTGGCACCATCAATACCGAGTGCCAGGCCGCTGGTTATGGTGAATCCCAGTTTTGAAAGTGAGTTTGCAAATTCATGAGCCGTCTCTAAACCTGTAATAGATGGGTTTCGGCTGCCGACAATAGCCAATTGGGGTTTAAGTAGTGATGCAGGATTGCCGTTAATAAAGAGTAGCGGTGGTGGATAAGTTATTTCTTTGAGCAGCGGGGGGTATTGTGAGTCAGTTATTTTTATTAGGTGATGGTTGTCTTGACTTAACCAGTTTAAGTCTTTTTTAACATTGACCCAGTCAGGGTTCTGAAGTGCTTTAATACTTAAGGGGTGGAGTCCTAGTCGTCGTAAGTCTTTGTTTGACAGGTGAAACAATTCTTCCGGCGTTATTTTTAAAAGTAATTGGTTGAATGTTGTGCAGCCTATTTTAGGGGTACGTAAAAGAGCGCACCAGAATTTAATGTTTTTAGCGGAATTCATAGCAATTAAGTGTTGCCTGATTTGTCTATGAGGTAGAAATGAATGTTAATTAACACTAATGCGTTGCGTTTTTAGGACTGTGTATTCAAAGTTTAGGTTAAATCAGATAAAATGATATTTTTTAAAAATTAAGGTAAGAAAATAGTTGTGAGTATTTTGACGATTCTTGAATTTCCTGATGATCGTTTGCGGAAGATTGCAACGTGTGTGGAGGTTATTGATGCGGCACGTAGTACATTGATTGATGATATGTTTGAAACCATGTACGAATCAAATGGGATAGGTCTTGCGGCTACGCAAATTGATTTTCATGAGCAGATTATTGTGATGGATGTCAGTGAAGATAAAGATGCACCATTTTGTTTCGTAAACCCGGAAATAATTGAGCAGGAAGGCGTGGACGTTTCTGAAGAAGGGTGTTTATCTGTGCCGGGTTTTTTTGAAAAGGTTGAGCGTGCAAAAAAAGTGGTCGTTTCTGCCCTTAATCGTGACGGCGAAGCGTTTGAGTGTTCTGCTGAAGGGATGTTAGCGATTTGTATTCAGCATGAAATGGATCATTTGAATGGCAAGTTGTTTGTTGATTATTTATCGCCGCTTAAACGTCAACGGATTAAGAAAAAACTGGAGAAAATACATAAAACTTACCGTTCTCGTAATAATTAAGGGGTGTGTTAAATTGAGAGTTGGACGGCTATGAAAGTAATTTTTGCAGGAACGCCTATATTTGCAGTGCCGACATTGCAAATGATTTTAAATTCAGGACATGAGGTTTGTGCTGTGTATACACAGCCTGATCGACCCTCGGGTCGAGGCCGGAGATTGAAAATGAGTCCGGTCAAGGTGTTGGCGCTCTCAGAGCAAGTTCCTGTTTTTCAGCCGGAATCTTTAAAATTACCCGAGGCGCAGACAGAATTAGTCGCTTTGGGTGCTGATTTGATGGTGGTTGTGGCTTATGGATTATTGTTGCCGCAATCTATTTTAGATGCTCCAGGTCTGGGGTGTATTAATGTCCATGCTTCGTTATTACCACGTTGGCGTGGCGCGGCACCGATACAACGGGCAATTATTTCCGGTGATGATGAAACGGGCGTAACGATTATGGAGATGATTCTTAAGCTAGATGCAGGCGCTATGCTACACAAGGAAGCTTGTACCATAGACCCGGATGAGAGTGCCAGTGAACTCCATGATCGGCTGGCAGTTTTGGGTGCTGAGGGTCTTAAAAAAGTTTTACCTTTGCTTGAGCGGGGTCTGGCTACACGGATAGAGCAGAATGAGGATGAGGTTACTTATGCGGAAAAATTGCAGAAAGATGAGGCGCTTATAGACTGGAATCAATCAGCTGTGATCCTAGCCCGACAAGTGTTGGCCTTAAATTCTTGGCCTGTTGCTCAGACTTTATATCAAGGGCAAGTGCTACGGGTTTGGCGTGCAAGAGCCTGTGAGTCTTCTGTGACGGGGACCCCCGGTTCTGTTCGGGTGGGTAAAGGCCGTGTTTTGGAGGTGGTGACCGGTCAGGGTGTTTTACAATTATTGGAAGTGCAACTTCCGGGTGGAAAACGTATGCCGAGTGACGCTTTTTTGAATGCACATGACGTAACAGGGGTAACGTTTGGGTAATTTTAGAAGCGAACAGTCATAATTGTTTTTTTTCATTTTTTTGCTTACAGAAGCAGAGGATTTTGGGTGAATAATTGTGAATTCTAGATATGTTGCCGCTCAGGCTCTGCACAAGGTTCTAAAAGAGAGCGTGTCTTTAACGTCAGTTCTGGATGAATTATTACCAGCGGTTGAATCAAAAAAAGACCGTGCATTTATTCAGGCCTTGTGTTTTGGTGTAATGCGCTGGTATTTTTATTTGGATGCTTTGCTGGGCTTGTTAACACGTAAGCCCATTAAAGACTTGGAAGTTCAGATTCTGGCTTTGATAGGTTTGTATCAGATCAGATCTATGCGGGTTAAACCCCATGCGGCTGTTTCTGAAACGGTTTCAGCTGTTCGGAAAAAGAGTTGGGCGCGGCCCTTGCTTAATGGGATCCTTAGGACTTATCTTAGAGGGCAAGAGGCTTTTGATAAGCAGGTTAATGAGAGCGATTTGTCGGTCCGAGAAGCGCATCCAGCATGGTTTGTTCGTTTGGTAGTCGAGCAGTGGTCTGAACAAGCGCTTTCTGTTTTGCAGGCAAATAATCGTCAACCTCCGATGGTTATTCGTGTGAATCCAAAACATTATACCTGCGCAGAATATCAAGCTGTTTTAGCCGGTCAGGCTATTAGTGCTACATTGTCGCCGCATTGTCCTTCAGCATTAATTTTGGATCAACCCGTCGTTGTAGAGCATTTGCCAGGCTTCTTGGAAGGGTGTGCTTCTGTGCAAGACAGTGCAGCACAATTAGCAGCCACATTATTGGCTTTGCAACCCGGGCAGCGGGTGCTGGATATTTGCGCTGCACCCGGGGGGAAGACAACCCATATCTTAGAGATGGAGCCTGCGCTCGAGTCGGTGGTAGCGCTAGATATCGATGCCCATCGGTTGTCGCGGGTTAAAGAAAATTTGGTGCGTTTGGCATTAGATGCAGTGTTGTTAGTTGGCGATGCATCTCGCCCAGAAGACTGGTGGGACGGTGTGCTGTTTGATCGTATTTTATTGGATGCGCCTTGTTCCGCAACCGGTGTTGTGCGGAGACACCCAGATATAAAATGGCTTAGGCAACTTGAAGATATAGACGCTATTGTAGTGGTGCAGCAGGAAATTTTGCGGGCCAGTTGGGCATTGTTGCGACCGGGCGGCCGACTTGTCTATGCAACTTGTTCTATTTTACAGCAGGAAAATGAAAGGCAGGTGATGCGGTTTTTAGAGCATCAGGAGGATGCTGTATCCGTTGCTATTGACGCTACTTGGGGCCAACAACGACCGTGCGGGCGGCAGATCTTAACAGGGAGTGATAATATGGATGGGTTTTATTATGCCGTCATTGAAAAGCGTTAAGTGGGGTGTTTTGTTAGGTGTTCTGTTGTGTTTGTCATGCTCTGCTAGGGGCGAGCAAAACAACATTCGGTTTTTGGAAAAAAATGTTAGGAGTAATGAACAGGGCCTTTTTTTGGATGCAGTCGTAGCTTTGCGGTTAAGTGCGGAGGCTGAAAAAGCGTTGAAAAGCGGAGTTCCTTTGGTGTGGGCGATGACGGTTCGGGTCTGGAGGCAGCGTGAAATTTTATGGGATAAAAAAATAGCGGAGGTTATTTCCCGGTATCAAATTAGTTATCATGCGCTGATGGATGTCTATCGGATTAAGAATGAGCAGAGTGGTACAGAGAAAAAATTTACCAGTTTACAGGTGGCGCTGAATGAAATGGGTATTTTAAATAATATCTTTATTACGGCGGATAGATCTATTTTCAGTAAAAAACATTATATTTTCGGCGTTTTGTTTGCATTGGATAAAGAACGGCTACCGTTGCCATTGCGCCCGGTTGCTTATTATGATTCGGAATGGATGCTTACTAGTCAGTGGGATTTATGGTCTTTTCAAAAATAAAACTTCCCGTTAGTGTTTTAGCGTTTTTATTGCTGAGTTTGGTGTTGCTGTCGCTTCATTTGATGAGTTCAGCTACTCAGGCGTCATCAGAGTTAAGTCAGTTATATTCCTCGTTAGTACTCATTAATGCTATTGGTTCTGTCATCCTTTTGTTTTTGGTCGGTGCTAATGTCTATTCATTGTTTAGGCAAATAAGAAAGCGTGAGGCTGGTTCGCAATTAACGGTAAAAATGGTGTTGTTATTTGTGTTGCTTTCATTAGCGCCGGCAGGGATTGTTTTTTATTACTCAGTACAGTTTATGGATCAGAGTATTGATAGTTGGTTTAATGTTGAAATTGATCGAGCCATGGATGATGCTTTGGAGCTTAGTCAGGTTTCTTTAGAGCAGAAAATGCGTGAGCATTTAAAGAAAATGGAAAAGTTAGCTGAACAGATAGTGGCTGACGAACGGGTTGATATTGAAATGTTGCGAGATAGTATTTCGGCAGATGAGTTAACATTGCTTTCCAGTCAGGGGCATATTGAGGCTTTCAGCAGTATATCGTCAACGATGGAGTTGCCGGATGTAGAAAACACCTTGCTGACCTTAGGAAGTGGGGACAATTATATTGGCTTGGATGCTGTGAATGATCGGGGTTTAAGTATGCGTGTCATTGTAAGGATTCATGCCGAGAGGCCGCAATTTTTACAGGCTTTATTCCCGGTTTCTCAGCGTATAGCTGATCTGGCAGATTCTGTTGAGTTTGCGTTCGTACGATACCAAGAGATGACTTATTTGAGAAATTCATTGAAGATAAGTTTTTCTCTGACATTGGGTTTGGTGCTATTGTTGAGTTTGTTGGCCGCTATTTGGATAGCTTTTATTAGTATTCGAAATATTATTGCGCCAGTTAAGCAATTAGTGAAAGGAACACAGGCCGTTGCGTCAGGAGATTATTCTCAGAAGTTACCTGTTCTTGTGCATGATGATATGGGCTTTTTGGTCGAATCATTTAATAAAATGAGTAAACGGGTGGGTTTAGCCAGGGATGAGGCGCGATTATCAAGTATTGAAATTGAAGATCAACGGGCTTATTTGCAAACGATTTTATCCAGTTTAACTTCCGGGGTTATTAGTCTGGATGGCGAGTTTAATATTCGGACAGCTAATCAAGCAGCAGATGCCATATTTCATTGTGCGATTAACCAATTTTCGGGTCAACCATTACAGGCATTCACGCAGGGACGGTCGGATTTACAGCATTTGGTGACGATGATTCACGTTAAAATGGAGTATGCTAATTTTACCTGGCAGCAACATGTTAGTTTATTAGGGCCTAAGGGAAGGCAGGAAATTCTTTGTCGGGGCGCACCGTTGTTTTCTCAAAACCATGTGCGGATTGGCGCGGTTATTGTTTTTGATGATGTTTCTGATTTGGTTCAGGCGCAAAAAAATGCAGCCTGGGGTGAGGTTGCGCGGCGGTTAGCACATGAAATAAAAAACCCATTAACACCGATTCAGTTATCAGCCGAGAGATTACAGTTAAAACTTTCTGGATTACTGGATGAATCATCGGCAACTATGTTGGAACGGTCGACTAAAACCATTGTTCAGCAAGTTGAAGTTATGAAGAAAATGGTGGATGAATTTGCGGAGTATGCGAAGCCCTCTCAAAAAAATACAGAAAGTATTTCTTTACCTGATTTGATTCAGCAGGTGGTCGCGTTATACTCCCTACAGCCGAAAGTTGAATTTAGAGTGCGGTTGGGCGCGACTGTGCCGGATGTTGAAGCTGATCCGATTCAGGTTCGACAGGTATTGCACAATTTGATAAAGAATGCCTTGGAAGCGTTAGTTTTTGAAGGGCACATAACGATCACGGTGCAGTTTTTGGATAAAAAAAATGCGCAGGTGGTTGAGGTCGGTGTTTATGATAACGGGCCGGGTGTTAAGTCAGAACAAATGGACAATATTTTTGAGCCCTATATTACCCATAAAGAAAAGGGAACCGGTTTGGGTTTGGCTATTGTGAAAAAAATAGTTGAAGAGCATCGAGGTAGTATTTGGTTGGATACGAAGTATCACGAAGGGGCTGGTTTTGTGTTTCAACTACCGCTCGTGTAATTAAATAATTAGGAACAAGATTAACTATGTCAAAGCATAATACGAAAGTATTGGTGGTAGATGATGAACCAGATATTCGTCAATTGATTTATGAGATCTTTAAGGATGAAGGTTATCAGGTTGCTATGGCGGAAAACGCACAGGTGGCAAGAGAGCTTAAGCAAAGTGAGCAGCCTGATTTAATCTTGTTGGATATTTGGATGCCAGATACGGATGGTATTACGCTTCTAAAAGAGTGGGTTTCTGAAGGGGCTCTGAATGTACCAATTATAATGATGTCAGGGCATGGAACTATTGAAACGGCAGTAGAGGCCACACGTTTAGGAGCTTATGATTTCTTAGAAAAGCCATTGTCTTTGGCGAAATTATTATTAGTCGTTGAGCGAGGGCTGGAAGCTAGTTTGTTGCAAAGTGAGAATGCAGGGTTAAAACTGCAACTCAATAAATCGGTTGATCCCATCGGGAGTGGGGCACATATCGAACAATTAAAAGATCAATTAAAACGATTGGCTCAGCATGATGCGCGGGTGCTTTTTTCAGGTGAAGGCGGTGCGGGGAAGGAACTGTTCGCTCGGTACCTGCATAATCATAGCCATCGACGGTCAGGTCCTTTTGTTGATGTATCTGTAGGCAGTATTGCACCTGAGAATGCAGCAACTGAGTTTTTTGGTACAGAGGGTTCAGGTAAAGTGTACCCGGGGTTGCTGGAGAGAGCGCATGGCGGAGTGCTATTTTTGGGTGAAGTGGCTGATATGGATTTGGAGACGCAGTTACGTTTAGTGAGTGCGATGGATTCAAGTTCTTTTCTTCGGGTGGGCGGCAGCGCTCCGGTTTCTGTCGATGTTCGGG
>DTSI01000155.1:11837-16156 GCA_012965425.1 Methylococcaceae bacterium | reverse complement strand
AGTGGCAGTAAGGGCGGGTCGATTTCGCCAAGATCTGTTTTATTTGTTGAATGTTGTGAGTTTTGATATTCCGCCACTGCGGGAGCACAGTGAGAATATTCCCTTGTTATTGAGTTTTTATATTGATTTCTTTGTAAAAGAGGAAAAGCTGTCATTTCGTAAATTTTCTATAGCAGCGCAGAACTTCTTGCGGAATTATACTTGGCCAGGCAATGTGCGGGAATTGAAAAATTTAGTTCAACGATTACTTATATTAGGTGTTGGCGAAGAGATTGAGGTGGATGAGGTGAAGAAAGCCTTAGGGTCAGCAGTTTCTGAAGTTTCTGAAGTTTCTGCGATGCCTGAGTTTTTTAATTTATCGTTAAAAGAGGCGCGGGAACAGTTTGAAAAGTCTTATATTCAGTATCATTTTGAGTGTACAGGAGGCAGTGTTGCCAAACTTTCGGCAGCAATCGGCATGGAAAGAACCCATTTGTATCGGAAGTTACATGCATTAAAGATTAAATTATAGATCCGTTGTTCTGCTGTAAAGATAAAAAAAACTTGATGGGTGCTGTTTTATTCACTATAATTGCCGGTTTTATATTGTCTCAATCAAATACGAAGCACTGATGAAAACATTTAGCGCAAAACCAGCAGAGGTGAAACGTGATTGGTATGTTGTTGATGCGGAGGGGAAGACTTTAGGTCGCCTCTCAAGCGAAATTGCAAAACGTTTACGCGGAAAACACAAACCAGTATATACGCCACATGTTGATACCGGAGATTACATAATCGTAATTAATGCGGAAAAAATCCATGTTACGGGTAATAAGGAACAAGATAAAGTCTATTATCACCATACAGGCTATATCGGTAACCTTAAATCGGTTAATCTCAACAAATTAAGAAGAACATTTCCTGATCGAATTATTAAAACGGCAGTTAAAGGAATGTTACCTAAGAACCCATTGGGCAGAGCGATGTTTCGCAAGTTGAAAGTATATGCAGGCCCTAACCATGATCATCAGGCGCAACAGCCTAAGGTTTTGGAAATCTAGAGAATTAGTAGGAAAAAACTATGGCAGAAGCTCGGTATTATGGTACAGGACGGCGTAAAAGTGCAGTAGCGCGCGTCTATGCAAAAAAAGGTTCCGGTCAAATTACCATTAATAATAAAAGTATTGATGATTATTTTGGACGTAAAACAGATCAGATGGTTGTGCGTCAACCACTGGAGCATCTTGAAATGACATCGGACTTTGATCTTGATGTATTTGTTAAAGGCAGTGGTCCTTCGGGGCAAGCTGGTGCTATTCGTCATGGCCTTTCTCGTGCATTGATGGAGTTTGATGAGACGTTAAGACCCTCTTTACGTACAGCGGGCTTTGTTACCCGTGATTCGCGAAAAGTTGAGCGTAAGAAGGTGGGTCTTCATAAAGCGAGAAAACGTCCTCAATATTCCAAGCGTTAATTTTTCTGTCTTTTTGTTGTTTCCATCTCTTAAAGTTGGTTATTATTAAGATTAGGAAAGAATCGATTAAACAGTATTAGAAGAAGGTTGTAGTTTATTAAAAGCTACAACCTTTTTTTTTAGATGAATTTCTTGTGGAATTCCAGCATAGGACAATATATGACGATAAAAACTGAGGTTCCCAGTCCTTTCTGTGGTATCGGGACAGATGATTTGGTTCTTAATGTAGATGGTTTGTCTATTAATGTGCTTGCCAATGGTTGTGCAATTAATACGCCGGCATTTGAGCAAGTCATTGGAGACATTGCGCCGAGAGTTAAAGGGCAAGAGGTAACGCTTGAGACGGCCGTAAAAAAAGCAGCAGAACTTATTGCACCCTCTAATCAGACCTTGATTGGCGGTTGTGCAACGGATGTTAATGGTATGCGTGCTTTAGTTTCACTCGCAGACCATAGTGGCGCAGTGGTCGATAATCTTGCGTTTAATGCCTCGCGCCGTAATATTCTTGCCCTACAGGATTCTGGCTGGATGAATACAACGCTTGCTGAGGTTAAAAATCGTTGTGATTTATTGGTGGTTATCGGTACTGATTTAGAAAAAGTATCACCTCGCTTTTTTGAACAGTTTATCTGGAATGAGTCGCCCATGTTTCTAGATGATAGTACGCAACGTAAAGTGGTTTATTTAGGTAAAGAGCCTTCAGGACAAGCTGCGGTATCACCGGCGGGGGCTCAGGTTAAAGTGTTACCGTGCGCTGATGAGGATTTGCCAGAATTAGTGGCCGTTTTAAGAGCTTTGATAAAAGGTCGTAAAATCTCTCATTATGAAATAGACGGTATTGCTATAACAGACTTAAAGGCGTTGGCTGAGCAGTTACAACAGGCTGCTTATGGCGTGGTGACGTGGTCAGCCAGTGAGTTAGATTTTTCGCATGCAGAATTAACGGTTCAGGTTATTTGCGAGTTGGTCAAGGAACTTAATGAACAAACACGTTGTTCTGGATTACCGTTAGGAGGCTGTGAAGGCGATCAAACAGCCAATCAAGTCAGTGCTTGGTTGACCGGTTACCCCGCTCGGTTATCATTTGCAAAAGGCTTTCCGGATTATGACCCCTTTCTTTATGAGGCGCAGTTTTTATTGAAAAATGGAGAAGTGGATGTGATGGTGTGGGTGCATGATTTTAATACCCAAGCATTGCCGCCCTCTGATGTAATCCCATTGATTGTGGTAGGTCGGTCTGGCATGCATTTTGAGAAAGAGCCTGATGTGTTTATTCCGGTTGGAACGCCTGGTATAGATCATCGTGGCCATGCCTTTCGAATGGATGGCGTGGTTGCCATTCGATTACAAAAATTAAGAGAGTCAGGGCTGCCCTCAACGGCAGAAGTATTGACGTTAATTGAGCAGGCATTGTAGAAAATGATAATAAAACTTACCGGTGGGATGGTTTACGACCCCGCTAATAATGTTAATGGCAAAGTTCTAGATATTTATATAAACAATAATAGAATTGTTTCTCAACAAGACGTTACACAGATCGATCAGGAAATTGATCTTCGTGGCAAAGTAGTGATGGCCGGTGCCATAGATATGCACACCCATGTCGGCGGCGGAAAAAATAATATTGCTAGGATTTTGTTGCCAGAAGATCACCGTGCTGATCCTGTTGCCGCTACTGAATTAACCAGATCAGGTACTGGCAGGGCCTTGCCTTCTTCTTATATAACCGGTTATCGATATGCTGAAATGGGTTATACCTCGGTTTTTGAGCCAGCGGTATTGCCGGTTAATGCGCGTCAAGCGCATATGGAGATGGGCGATATTCCTATTTTAGATAAAGGGGGTTATGTTCTGATGGGCAACGATGATTATTTTTTGCAAATGATGGCTGCTAAAAAAGATCAACAAGCAATAAATGATTATGTGGCTTGGACGCTCATTGCTGCAAAAGGAATTGGTATAAAAGTAGTTAATCCAGGGGGGATTAATGCCTTCAAGTTTAATCAACGCCAACTTGACTTAGATGAAAATAATAAATTTTACAATGTGACGCCCAGAGATATTCTCGGCGTACTGGCAACAGCGGTTAAAGAGTTGGGTATTTCACATCCATTGCATGTTCATGGCTGCAACCTAGGGGTGCCAGGTAATAAAGATACAACATTATCAACCATAGGCAGTGTTGATGGATTACCTATGCATTTAACGCATATACAGTTTCACAGTTATGGGGTTGAGGGAGATTTTAAATTTTCTTCAGGAGCCGCTGAAATTGCCGAAGCAATTAATAAGAATAAGAATATTACCGTTGATGTCGGGCAGGTGATGTTTGGGCAAACGGTTACGGCATCTGGGGATAGCATGAAACAGTATGCTAATCATAAGCACGCGAGTCCCAATAAATGGGTTTGCATGGATATTGAATGTGATGCGGGTTGTGGCTTGGTTCCTTTCAAGTATCGGGATCAGAATTTTGTTAATGCATTGCAGTGGGCGATTGGCTTAGAAACCTTTCTTTTGGTTGAAGATCCTTGGCGAATATTTTTGACGACAGACCACCCTAATGGCGCTCCGTTTACCTCTTATCCACATTTGATTCGATTGCTGATGGATAGGAGTTTTCGGAATGATATGTTGAAAACGATTCACCCCGAAGCACAGAAAATGACAACGCTGAGTACCATTGATAGAGAGTATTCACTGCAAGAAATTGCTATTATGACGCGTGCAGGCGCTGCAAAGTTAGTGGGTTTGGAAAATCGAGGACATTTGGGCGTGGGGGCCTGGGCAGATATTACGGTATACACGCCTGATGACAATCGAGAGAAAATGTTTGCAACGCCTGATTATGTGTTTAAGGATGGCT
>DTSI01000155.1:0-11802 GCA_012965425.1 Methylococcaceae bacterium | reverse complement strand
ATGTGGTTAGAGACGGTGAAATTGTTCATATCAAATGGGGTACAACGCATATTGTTACGCCTGAGTTTGATAGCAGTGTTGAAAAGGATTTGGCGAAATATTTTAACCGGTATATGACCATGAAGATGGGGAACTTCAAAATTAGTGATGATGAAATAACAGAAGACGGCCGTAATACGTTGACCGTTCAGCCAACCAGGAGGGGCACTGTATGATCATTAATGGCGTCATGATTGATCATACCTTCGCAGAAGCATTCCCGATGAAGGCAACACGTGTCATTATCACGGCGCAAACAGAGCAGTGGGCTTTTAATGCGGCTAAGTCGATGACCGGATTTGCCACATCGGTAATAGGCTGTGGATGTGAGGCAGATATTGAATGTTTTTTAAAGCCTTCAGAAACACCGGATGGTCGCCCGGGAGTCTCTGCAATGCTATTTACTATGGGGGCTAAATCATTAGTAAAACAGCTTGAAACGAGAGCAGGGCAGAGCGTGTTGACCTCCCCTACTTCTGCTTTGTTTTCAGGTATTGATGGGGGTATCCGAATTCCTTTGGGTAAGAACTTACGGTATTTTGGCGATGGTTTTCAAACGTCTAAAGTGATCAATGATAATCGTTATTGGCGAATCCCTGTGATGGATGGGGAGTTTCTGGTTGAAGAAACCACCGGTCAGGTGAATGCTATTGGAGGGGGTAATTTACTTATTCTGGCAGAGTCTGAGGCAGATGCATTAGAGGCTTGTGAAAAGGCCGTTCTTGAAATGCGTAAGGTCGCGAATATTATCTTGCCTTTTCCAGGCGGCGTGGTGCGCTCAGGGTCTAAGGTGGGCTCAAAGTACCCGGCTTTAACCGCATCTACAAATGATGCCTTTTGTCCAACCTTAAAAGGTATTACAAAATCTGAATTGTCTCCAGAAATTGAGTCAGTGATGGAAATTGTTATTGATGGATTGACCGAGGCTGATATTAAAAAGGCTATGAAGGTGGGTATTGAGACCTTTTGTTCTATTGGTGCCTATAACGGTGTGAAGCGCATTAGTGCCGGTAATTATGGTGGTAAATTAGGACCCTATCATTTTCATTTACAGGAGATCATGAATGACTGATTTGACGTTGACAATGAAATATCGGCCTAATCAGCGCGTTGATATGTCGCCCATTACATGTGATAAATTAGCCGGTTTAGAGTTGGCAGAAATAGCAGCCATTGAGCTACAAAATGGTAAAAGGAAAATACGCGTTGATGACTTGTTTTCGCTTACAGGGTCGGATGTCTGCAATATACACATTGAAAACAGTTTTGCTAAATTGGATTATATTGGGCATGGGTTAGAGGGTGGTAACATCCGAGTAACCGGTGACGTGGGGGCTTATTTGGCGATGGAAATGCGGTCGGGTCAAATTACCGTTTCGGGTAATACGGGTATTTATGCTGCCTGCCAAATGAAAAATGGGCTTTTGCAAGTCATAGGTAATGTCGGTGATTTTCTGGGCGGTGCGTTGTCAGGAAATAAAAAAGGTCTTCAAGGTGGTACGGTTATTATTAGGGGCAATGCAGGTGATCGTGTCGGTGATCATATGCGTCGCGGAATGGTTATGATTGAGGGTGATGCAGGGGATTACTGCGGCTCTAGAATGACGGCCGGAACTATCGCAGTGATGGGTAAGACGGGTCGAAATATTGGTTATGGTATGCGTCGAGGTACGTTGTTGTTGTGGCAGCAGCCTAAGATTCCGGCAACATTTGGGGACTGTGGAACGCATACCTTTTCATTTTTACCGATGGTGTTTGACGCAATCTCAAAATTTGATTCTAAATTTTCAGATTCTTCCAAACACTTTAATCGTGTTCATAGGTATGGCGGAGATATGGCGGAGATCGGTCAGGGTGAGATTTTAGTTCAGGTCGATAGCGCTTAAATCGTTCTAATAGTTTTTTATGACCTGAGTGATTGATTCAATATAAAGCATTGCTTCAATGGCTTGTACGCGTTTTCGTAGTGTTTCGACGGTATCATCGGGGTGAACGGGAACTTCTTTTTGAGCAATGATAGGGCCATCATCATAAATTTCATTGATGAAGTGAATGCTGGCACCGCTGGTTGTTTCTTTTGCGTTTAGAACTGCCTGATGTACACGGTCACCATACATCCCTTGGCCGCCGTGCTTAGGAAGTAAGGCGGGATGGACATTCAGTATTTTATTTGAGAAGCATTTAAGTGTTTGCTGTCTTATACGCTTCATATAGCCGGATAAAATGACAAAATCTGTTTCAACAGCAGTGAGTGCCTGATTAATAGCTTTATCTTCTTGCTCGCTATCTGGGTGAGTCGAAGTGTTAATGCAGGTAGTTTTTATACCGCTATTCTGGCACCATTGAAAAATGGCAGAATTTTTATTATTAGTAATAACAAGGCCAATATCAGCGTTTAACGTTTCATTTTGTATAGCCCGGATAATTTCTTTTGCAGCAGAACCGCCGTGAGAAGCGAGAAAGCTGAGCGTGGGTTTTTTAGTCACAATGCGTAGTGTTTTTGGGGGTATATTAAATGGAAACGGAGCTCTCGGTTAGCGCTTTGAATGTCTGTGCGGTCTAGTAATCTTTGATAGTTGAGCGAAGTACCCAAGGTTTACGCCAGAGATTGGGTCAGTAAACCTTAGGTTTTATTTCAGGTTAGTTGTGCCTGAAATTAGATTTTACCATCAAGCCCCATTTGGAAATATTTATGGGTAATGCTTTCTTGATTGTCGAGTAACCAGTCGATGCTGGGTTGATGATTCATTGCTTTATGAATGGCTTGGGCTGTGGCTTTACGATGAATATCAAAAAGAATCTGGTGGTCGAGATTATCGTCTGTAGCAACGCTGGGATTCAGCCATACGGAAACAATAATGCCTAAGTCATTTGCTTTTTCTTTAGGGATATCGCCGGCTCTAACTGCATCTAAAACACCGTTTGCGATGGCAGCTTGGACAGTACCCATAAGAATATTAGTATAGCGATTATCTTTAACGGTGACTTTGCTCACCATTAATGTGACCGGGCGAACTTGTATATCAGTATTTAGAATGGCAAAAACGCGCGAGTGACCTTTGACCTGGTCGCCCGTTAACGTGGCTAAAGCAGTACCAACAGGGCCGTCCAGTTCGCCAATGATTATTTCAGGTTCTGCGGCTGTTCCCGGAGGACCGCCAGCGACTAAGGATTCACCGGTCCGCAATACAATTCTTTCACTCATGGGGTTTCTCCAAAAAAGGTAGTTAAAAAATACTTAAGATTAATAAAGTAAAAGAATAGAATAGCATATTTGCTAGATATATTTATTTGCTTTATGGCGACAAGGCTAACAATTCGGGATCATAATCGTGATGTAGCTGGATTGACTTATGTCTATCCGGTTTTGTCGAGGCGAGCAGGTGGGGTTTCTGTAGGTATTAATTTCAATGTGAATAATGCCTGTAACTGGCGCTGTGTTTACTGCCAAGTTCCGAATTTATCCCTAGGGAGTGCGCCTGATATCGATTTGTTGAAATTAAGAGAGGAGTTGTGTTTTTTTTTGGGTTATGTCGATTCAGGGCGTTTTTATAAAGACTTTTCAATAGATCCTAAGTACCGAGATATTAAGGATATCTCTATTTCAGGAAATGGTGAGCCCACAAGTCTTGATTGTTTTTATGAGGCTATTGAAGTCATTAAAGATGTTTTGGAGAGTACCTCTAGGATCGGGCAGATACCATTGGTGTTAATTACCAATGGTAGTTTGTTGCACCGAAAGGGAGTGCGGCGTGGATTGGCGTTATGGGGTGCATTAGGCGGGCATGTTTGGTTTAAAGTGGACAGTGCAAGTTTAACAGGACGGCAGTTAATTAATAATACGATGATGGGAGTTGACCGGATGATGGATAATTTAAAGTTTGCCGCTCAAAACTGTGATCTTTGGTTGCAAACGTGTTTATTCAATTATAAGGAAAAAATAAACTTTGACGATGAGTTGAAGGATTATCATCTATTTTTGCTGGGGGCGCGAGAGAAGGTCAAAATACAGGGTATATATTTATACACAATCGCACGGCCTTCCTTGCAACCGGAGGCGTTGGCGATTTCTCCAATGCAAGGCTATCAGTTAGATCGGGTAGCAGATGGTCTAAGAAGGCTGGGTTTTAAGGTGCAAGTGAGTTATTGACGGGTTTGTTTCTCAGATATGTGTAGCTTAAAAATAACGCGGTAATGAGTGTTAGCCAGATGGTTACCATGGGACCGATGACGCCGTCATAATTACTGACCATAAAATACCAGTCAGAATTAGGGTTTCGGTTTAAGAATGCGGAATTAGTTTTAATAAGAAAGACCCAGCCTGCATGGATTCCAATGCATAAACCCAGACTCATAGGGAATTTGGTTCGTATTGTGGCAAGAAAAATACCCACGCTCATGAGGGCAATGAATGCAGATAGGTTTTCAGGGTTAGTGAGTTGGGTGAGAGCGTCAGTGATGAGATAGTAACTACTGGAGAGACTGGCTTCATCGGCAGGAATTTCTGTTTTGCTTTTAAGAAAATGTAGTCCGGCGTAATAAAAGGCGCTGAGAACAATTGCAAATAGAGTCCCGTTTGTACGCTTAAAACTGGTCAGTAAAATGCCTCGGAACAACGCTTCTTCCGGAACGGAAATAAGGAATGAGATAAGCAGTATTTTAAGCATCTTTTCGGTCATTATTGCGGGTGTGAATTGAAAGTTTTCATCAATAACCCAGATATTAAGATGGTAAAGAGCAAGAAATACGGGAATTAGGATGGTGATGCCGATAAGTAACCCTGCCATTATTTGTAGCGCAAAGTTTTTCTTGGGTGAAATCCCTAAGTCTGCCTTAGAAAAGTTCAATAAATACATCGTGGGAAAGATGGTGAGTATTAAAAGTATCAGTGCCGTTTTGCTAATGAGTTTACGTAAAGGAATGGCGCCATCAATAGCGATAAATAAAAAATAACCCAGAATACCTGAGATAATGATTGCAATGGTTAATACGGCGAGCGGGGTCAGTGCAAAAAGTATTTTTTTCATAAAGTGAACAAATGTTTTTTTTATTGTTAGGTGATGGGGTATTAAGTTATAATACCTTGATAATTCAAATGCGAATGTGGCGGAATTGGTAGACGCGCTGGTTTTAGGTACCAGTATCTTTGATGTGAGAGTTCGAGTCTCTCCATTCGCACCATACTTATATTCTAATGGATGTTGGTTTGACCCGTCTATAACTAGATTAGTTACTAGAAGCTGTTAGCAGAACATCATCAGACCCAATCTATATTGTATATCCCCGTAAAATTTATTGAGGTAAATAAATGCAAATTTCTGTTGAGAAAGTTTCTGATTTGAGCAGAAAAATGACTGTTCGTGTTTCCGAAGAAATCATTCAAGAAAAAATGGAAGCCCGGCTTAAGACCTTGGCTAAAGACGTGAAGTTAGATGGTTTCAGACCAGGTAAAGTGCCTTTTCATGTCGTTAAGAAAATGTTTGGTGAGAAAGTGAGGGGTGAAATAACCGGTGAATTGATCGAATTATCCTATTATGAGGCTTTGCAAAGTGAAAGTCTGAAGCCAGCAGGGCCGCCGCATATTGTGCCGAGTGAAAATCAAGAAAAGGATAATGGTTTCGAATACATTGCAGACTTTGAGATCTTGCCGAAAGTTGATTTGGAGGGCATTGATAACATTGAGGTCCAGCGACCTATTTGTAGCGTGCAAGCAGAAAATGTTGAAAAAACAATTGAAACTTTACGACACAATAAAAAAGAATGGAATGCGGTGGAGCGTAGTGGTCAAGTGGCTGATCGTTTAACGTTTCATTTTTCTGGTATTTGTGACGATAAGAACTTTACAGATGGAAAGGTTGAGAATTATCAGTTGGAATTAGGGACAAATCAAATGATTCCTGGTTTTGAAGATGAATTGATAGGTCTGGACGCTGGGCAGCAGAAAGTTTTTGATATTGTATTTCCTGAACAGTACGGTAATGCTGACTTAGCAAGTAAAACCGCTACATTTGATGTTGAGGTTGTTCTTGTGGAAGAAGTCAGTTTGCCTGTTGTTAATGAAGAATTTATTAAGTCTTTTGGTAGTACGGCGAATGATGTTGATTCATTTAAGAGTGAAGTGAGATCAAATTTAGAAGTTGAATTAGGCCAAGCGATTAAACGTCGAGTTAAGAATCAAGTCATGGATTCGTTATTTGATAAATTCCCAATTAACCTCCCTGATGTACTGATTGATCAGGAAATAGAAGTGCTTAAGCAGCCTTATAAGGAAAATGCTAAGCGTCAAAATAAGGTTGTTAATGATAACGATTTACCGCGGGAGATGTTTGAAGATCAAGCTAAACGCAGGGTAACGTTGGGGCTCGTGTTGGCTGAAATTATTCAAGAAAATGCTATTCAAGTGGATGCAGCAAGAGTGCGTCAAGAAATTGAAGTGATGGCTAATACTTATGAGAAGCCGGATGATATGATAAATTGGTATTATGCGGATAAGAAGCGTTTGGATGATGTTGAAAAAATGATTCTAGAAGAGCAGGTGATTGATTGGGTCATTGATCAAAATACAGTGGTAGAGGTGGACGTCGCGTTTGATGAATTAATGACGCCACAGAATTCAGGGGTTGTAAATGGTCGATTTTAACGAAAGTTCTTTTACTATGACCAATAGTGGATTGGTACCAATAGTTATTGAGCAAACGGCTCGAGGTGAGCGTTCTTTTGATATTTACTCGCGATTATTAAAGGAGCGGGTTATTTTTCTAGTAGGGCAAGTTGAAGATCATATGGCTAATTTGATCGTTGCCCAATTGCTTTTTTTAGAATCAGAAAACCCTGATAAAGATATACATCTTTATATAAATTCCCCGGGTGGATCTGTTTCTGCCGGATTGGCCATCTATGACACCATGCAGTTTATTAAGCCAGATGTTTCAACTATGTGTATTGGACAAGCGGCGAGTATGGGGTCTTTGTTGCTTACTGGGGGCGCTCAAGGTAAACGTTATTGTTTGCCTCACTCAAGAATGATGATTCACCAACCACTAGGCGGTTTCCAAGGGCAGGCTTCAGATTTTGATATTCATGCTAAAGAAATTATTTTGGTTCGGGAACGGCTTAATCGGATTATGGCAGAACATACCGGTCAATCGATGAAGAAGATTCAGAAAGATACGGATAGAGATAATTTCATGAGTGGAACCGATGCGGTGAATTTTGGCTTGATTGATCAAGTCTTGGTCGGTCGGGCAGCAGATTCTGATAAATGAGTGTTTTCATTTGTTTGAGTCTATTAAAATTAAATATAAGAGTGATCTGATAAATTAGGTTTCAGAGGTTTTTTTAATGAGTGATGATAAACGCAGTGTAGATGATGATAAATTATTGTATTGTTCGTTTTGCGGTAAGAGTCAGCATGAAGTCAGGAAGTTGATAGCGGGCCCATCTGTCTATGTATGTGATGAATGTGTAGAACTTTGTAATGATATTATTCGTGAAGAGTTGCAGGAAGAACCGGGTTCTAATAAAGCCGATCTTCCGACCCCGAAAGAAATTAATCAGGTTTTAGATGAGTATGTAATTGGCCAAAATAGTGCTAAGAAGATTTTGGCTGTTGCGGTGTATAACCATTATAAGCGGCTTAATAATCCACAGAAAGATGATGTGGAGCTAGCAAAAAGTAATATCTTGTTGATTGGGCCAACCGGCTCAGGGAAGACGCTATTGGCTGAGACGTTAGCGAAATTGTTAGACGTGCCCTTTACTATTGCCGATGCGACAACATTAACAGAAGCCGGCTATGTGGGTGAGGATGTAGAAAACATCATTCAAAAAGTACTACAGAATTGTGATTATGATGTTGAGAAGGCTGCGTCAGGAATTGTTTATATTGATGAGATAGATAAGATCGCTAGAAAGTCTGATAATCCCTCATTGACGCGTGATGTTTCTGGCGAAGGGGTTCAGCAGGCCTTGTTGAAGCTGATTGAAGGTACA
Organism: Methylococcaceae bacterium; assembly: GCA_012965425.1. Taxonomy (GTDB): domain Bacteria; phylum Pseudomonadota; class Gammaproteobacteria; order Methylococcales; family Methylomonadaceae; genus OPU3-GD-OMZ. Next base: position 3,771 of record DTSI01000155.1, on the reverse strand, counting down.
GTCGCCTCTGTACCGCCACAAGGGGGGCGAAAACATCCGCAGCAAGAATTTGTACAAGTTAATACCCGTAATATGTTATTTATTGTGGGTGGTGCTTTTGCAGGTTTGGATAAGGTTATTAACGATCGTACCGAGAAAGGTGGAATTGGTTTTTCTGTTGATGTAAAGAGTAAAGTAGATAGCAGCAATGTGGGTGAGGCCTTTGCAAAAGTTGAGACAGAAGATTTAATTAAGTATGGGTTGATTCCAGAATTTATTGGGCGATTACCCATTATTGCTTCACTTGAGGAATTAGATGAGAAGGCATTAATTCAGATTCTGACAGAACCTAAGAATTCACTTGTTAAGCAGTATCAATTACTTTTTGATATGGAAGGTGTTGATCTGGAGTTCAGGGATGACTCGTTATTGGCAATAGCTAAAAAATCCACACAAAGAAAAACGGGTGCACGAGGGTTAAGGACCATTGTGGAATCAGTTCTTTTGGATACGATGTATGAAATACCCTCGACTGAAGGTGTCACTAAGGTCGTGCTTGATGCTTCTGTGATTGAGGGTGAAAATCCGCCTTATCTGGTTTATGAAAATGATCCTATAGCCGCATCCGGCACAGATTCTTAAGACGTTGTATTGTTAAGCGAGTATAGTTGATAGCGTATCTGGTTAGGTATGGGTGCTAGATACAATGCTTGTTATTTTGAAGTTCAACCCCATAATTAGTTGTAGATTGCGTGAGCAATTGAACTGAATTACTAGAAGGTTCCGCGATGGAAACAGATGAAACCGTTTTACCGATGACTAATACTTTAGTGCCTGTTTTGCCCTTGCGGGATGTTGTTGTATACCCGCATATGGTTATCCCTTTATTTGTAGGGCGAGACAAGTCTATTGACGCGCTTGATGTCGCGATGAAAGAAGATAAACAAATCTTATTAATTGCTCAGAAAGAAGCGGAAATTGATGATCCTTCATTTGATGATTTATACGAAATTGGAACATTAGCGAATATTCTACAGTTGCTTAAATTACCCGATGGTACTGTAAAAGTACTGGTTGAAGGTTCTGAACGTTGCAGGGTTTCAGAAATCAAAGAAACGGGAAGTTTTTATTCAGCTTTTGTTGAAACGTTAGAGGATTCATTTGATTTAGATGAGGATGAAGCGGATGTATTAGTTCGGACGGTAATTAGTTCATTTGATCAATATGTTAAATTGAATAATAAGATTCCGCCTGAAGTATTGAGTTCACTCGCGGGTATTGATGATGCAAGTCGTCTGGGTGATACTATTGCCGCACATATGGTATTAAAAATAGAAGAAAAACAAATTATTTTAGAGACTGCTCAGGTTGCTGATCGTTTAGAAAATTTAATGACCCTCATGGAAGGCGAAATGGGCCTTTTAGAAATGGAAAAGAAGATTCGTGGTCGTGTAAAGCAACAAATGGAAAAGAATCAGCGAGAGTATTACCTGAATGAGCAAATGAAGGCTATTCAGCAAGAGTTAGGTGAGATGGATGATGTGCCTAATGAAATAGAAGAAATGGCTGCCAATATTAAAAAGTCAGGGATGTCTAAGGAGGCAAGGACTAAAGCTGAGTCAGAATTAAATAAGTTAAAGTTGATGTCGCCTATGTCAGCAGAAGCGACGGTTGTCCGCAATTATATTGAATGGATGATTAATGTTCCTTGGAAAAAGAGAACCAAAGTGCGTCATGATTTACAAATTGCCGAAGCAGTGCTTGAAGCTGACCATTTTGGATTAGAGAAGGTTAAAGAACGTATTTTGGAATACTTGGCGGTTCAGCAGCGAGTTAGAAAGTTGAAAGGTCCCATTTTATGTTTGGTTGGACCACCTGGCGTTGGCAAAACTTCGTTGGGGCAGTCTATAGCGCGGGCGACAAACCGGAAATATGTTCGGATGGCTTTAGGGGGGGTTCGGGACGAGGCTGAGATTCGTGGTCATCGTAGGACTTATATTGGCTCTTTGCCTGGGAAGATTTTACAAAACTTGTCAAAAGTAAAAACACGTAATCCAATGTTTTTACTGGATGAGATTGATAAAATGGCCACAGATTTCAGGGGTGATCCGGCATCAGCAATGTTGGAAGTGTTAGACCCCGAGCAGAACCATACTTTTTCTGATCATTATCTTGAGGTTGATTTTGATTTATCGGATGTTATGTTTGTGGCTACGGCGAATACTTTAAATATCCCGCCCGCATTATTAGATAGAATGGAAGTCATTCGTTTAGCGGGTTATACCGAAGATGAAAAAATTAATATTGCGATACGTTACCTGATTCCCAAGCAGGTGGAAAATAATGGTCTGAAGAAAAGTGAAATTGAGATTTCTAAAGACGTTGTTAAAAATATTATCCGATTCTATACGCGAGAAGCTGGCGTTCGGGGATTGGAACGTGAGATTTCAAAAATCTGTCGCAAAGTGGTTAAAGCATTGTTGTCGACTAGTGTAGGTGAGCAAATAGTCATTGATGAGGACGGTCTTGAGACTTATCTTGGAGTGAAACGGTTTCGCTATGGGCAAGCAGAAGAGCATAACCGCATTGGGCAAGTTACTGGCTTGGCCTGGACTGAGGTGGGTGGCGAATTGTTGACTATAGAAGCCGCGTTAGTGAATGGCAAAGGAAATTTTAAAGACCCGACCGGTAATCTTGAGAAGGTGATGAAAGAGTCTATAAGAGTGGCTGGTACGGTGGTTCAGAGTCGATTGAAATTGTTAGGGATAGATGAGAAGGCGAGTCAGAAGCATGATGTCCATATTCATGTTCCGGAAGGGGCGACACCCAAAGATGGTCCGAGTGCAGGTATTGCAATGTGTACAGCTATTGTGTCAGCGTTGACCAATATTCCAGTGAAATCGGATGTTGCGATGACCGGTGAGATTACTTTAAGAGGTGAAGTGTTGCCGATTGGTGGATTAAAAGAAAAGTTATTGGCAGCACATAGGGGCGGAATTACCACTATTTTAATTCCTTGGGAGAATGAAAAGGACTTGAAGGAAATTCCCGATAATATTTTAGATAAGTTGGTTATTCGACCGGTGCGTTGGATAGAAGAAGTGCTTGAAGGTGCATTACAATATCAACCCACGGCTATTCAGGAAAAGGCAACGGAGGCGGCTGAAAAGTCAGAGACAACTTCGGCGAAGTCAAGTCGCTTGTCGGCCCATTGATGGGTGGTTGCTTTGATATAAGGATTAAAAATAATTATAAAAACATAGACAATTTGGTTGCTGACCATATAGACTACGAAATGGTTTAGCACTTAAGCTAAAAATTATAACCTCCACAGAAGGGGAAAATAGATGAATAAATCAGAATTAATTGATTCTATGGCTGAGGAATCTGGCTTGTCAAAGGCAGATACAGGTAGAGCGCTGGAAGCATTTACAAGTGTTGTTACTAATACACTAAAGAATGAAGACTCGGTAGCGTTAATTGGTTTTGGTACTTTTTTAGTAAAGCACCGTGCTGAGAGAAAAGGGCGTAATCCACAAACAGGTGCAGAGATTACAATTTCAGCAGCAAATATTCCTTCATTTAAAGCTGGAAAATCGCTTAAAGATTCTGTAAAATAGCTTTTTTTGATTCTGGGTGCTTAGCTCAGCTGGGAGAGCATCGCCCTTACAAGGCGAGGGTCGGGGGTTCGATCCCCTCAGCACCCACCACCTGGGGAGTGGTAGTTCAGTTGGTTAGAATACCGGCCTGTCACGCCGGTGGTCGCGGGTTCGAGTCCCGTCCACTCCGCCA
>DTSI01000154.1 GCA_012965425.1 Methylococcaceae bacterium | reverse complement strand
GACGTGCATCACAAATTGGATAAATAAAAATGTTTAGAAAATTAATATCCCTTAGTCTGCTTTTAGTTTTAGTGGTCATTGTTTTAGGTGCGTATGTACGCTTGTCGGATGCTGGCCTGGGTTGTCCCGATTGGCCGGGGTGTTTTGGTTCCCCTGTTATTAGTGAAACCCCGGACTTTATTAAACAAGCCAGAGAAGCTTTTCCAGATGTCTTTTTCGATAAAGGTAAAGCCTGGAAAGAGATGATTCACCGCTATGTGGCAGGGGCCTTAGGAATCCTTATCCTGTTGATGAATTTAATTGCTTGGCGCCAAAAACCGCATCGTCTCATGGCGATGTCTTGTTCATTTGGTTTGTTGTTGTTAGTGGGTTTTCAGGCGGCCTTAGGCATGTGGACAGTCACCATGAAAGTGATGCCGATTGTCGTTACCAGTCACCTACTCTTAGGGATGATGACCTGTTGGTTGTTATATCGGTTTTTCCTACAGACCGGTCCAGATATTGAACGAAGAGAGCATATCCAAGGGCCTCGACGGTTAGCGCAATTTGCGATGCTGGTATTGTTTCTGCAGATAATTCTGGGGGGTTGGACCAGTACGAATTACGCTGCATTGGCCTGTGAAGGTTTTCCGCAATGTAATAATTCTTGGTGGCCAGTCGGTGATTATAAGGAAGCTGGTAATTTAGTCCAAGGACTTATTACCGGTAATACGGAGCCGTTATCAGCCGAGGGTAAGATTGCAGCACATTGGATGCATCGGGTCGGTGCATTGGTGACTTTCATCGTCTTGACAATGGTTATGTTCATTGCTTCCTCTGGACGTTATCCACGATTGGTTCGTAAAAGTGCTGTTTGGTTAAGTGCTTTACTTTTGCTACAGATTTGTTTGGGCGTTGCTAACGTTAGAATGAATTTACCCATGTGGAGTGCGATTTCCCATAATGGGGTCGCAGCGTTATTGATGCTGTTATTAATTCGACTGAGTTTTTATTGTAAATATGGTTTAACAGGAGAGTCGGAAGGTGTGGTGGCCAAAGGCGGTGTCGTTGAGCTTGAAACGGCAACTGACTCGGTGGTCGTACGGGATGTTTATCTTGAGCCAGATTCTACGACCCGTGATTTACGATTAAAATCGCAGTTAAAACGAACCCGCTCGGGGTTGGGTGGATTACTGGCCAGTCTTGCGCTGGGTCAGAAGAAAATTGATGATGATTTATTAGAGGAAATTGAAACACATTTAATTATGGCTGATGTTGGTATGGAGGTGACGACCAGTATTATGGCGCAGTTAACCACCGTAATAGCTGCTGACGGTCAAGTCGATGGTGTTGATTTATTAAAACAGCAATTGTTAGCCATTTTAGAACCGTACTCTCAGCCGTTGATTATTCCGAAACAAACAGGCCCTTTTGTTATTCTAGTGGTTGGAATTAATGGGGCCGGTAAAACGACAACCATTGGTAAAATGGCTAAACGATTACAGGCACAAGGACACAGTGTCATGTTAGCGGCCGGTGATACTTTTAGGGCCGCTGCCGTAGAGCAGCTTCAAGCCTGGGGCGAGCGTAATGAAATCCCTGTGATCGCACAACAAACCGGGGCTGATTCAGCCTCAGTTATTTATGATGGATTGCAGTCTGCCAAGGCTAAAGGTGTGGATGTATTGATTGCCGATACGGCGGGAAGACTTCATACCAAAGCAAATTTAATGGAAGAATTAATTAAAGTTAAACGCATTATGGGGAAATTAGATGCGTCGGCCCCGCATGAGGTGATGTTGGTATTAGATGCAGGGACGGGACAAAATGCAGTGGTTCAGGCTAAACAGTTTAATGAGGCGATGACGGTGACCGGTATTACCTTGACTAAGTTGGATGGTACGGCTAAAGGGGGTGTAGTCTTTGCGTTAGCGAAACAATTAGGCATTCCCATTCGTTTTATTGGTATCGGCGAGGGCATTGACGATTTGCAGGCGTTTAATGCAAAGGATTTTATTGATGCCTTATTTGTTACTGATTAAATGATCAAGTTTGACCGCGTCAGTAAAGGCTACGCTGAGGTTAGTGATGCGCTTGTTAATGTTAGTTTTACGATTGGCAAAGGAGAAATGGTCTTTTTAACTGGGCGTTCGGGCGCTGGAAAGAGTACCTTGCTAAAATTAATAGCATTGGTCGAGACCGTTTCGCGGGGACAAGTGTTTCTTGATGGGCAGAACTTAAATCGGGTTTCGCAACGAGAAATCCCTTTTATTCGCCGTAAAATTGGTTTAATTTTCCAAGATTATAAGTTATTAAATGATCGTACCGTGGCTGACAATATTGCCTTGCCCTTATTAGTTGCAGGATATAACCATCAAGACATTAAGCGGCGAGTCAGAGCGGTTCTTGATAAAGTCGGTTTGGTCGGTAAAGAGAAAAGCTATCCCTTATCGTTATCAGGGGGTGAGCAACAGCGTGTGGGTATTGCGCGTGCGGTTGTTAATAAACCCAGTTTGATTCTCGCCGATGAGCCGACGGGTAATTTAGACCCTGAATTATCCACTGAGATTATCTGTTTGTTTAAGCAATTTAAGCAGGTCGGGGTAACGGTGTTTGTCGCAACCCATGATTTAACACAGGTTGTAGAATCGGGTTGTCGTCAATTAATCCTCGATCGAGGTCGTTTGGTGAGTGGCTAGTTAGCATCTATGAAAGGGTTTTTTATTGTTCATTTACAAGCGTTGCTGTTCAGTTTAGGACAGCAACTTAGAACACCTTTCTCATCGATTTTAACGATTGCTGTTTTATCTATTTCGATTGCATTGTCTGGTCTGTTTTACCTTTTGGTGAAGAATGTGACTTATTTAACCGGACATCTTGAAACGTCTAATCAAATCACATTGTTTCTGGGGCAACAAGTTTCCGAACAGGATGGCAGGCAATTACAACGTCAGCTTGAAAAACATCGAAACATACAGGCAACGCGGTTAATAACTAAGGCTGAAGGACTGAAGGAATTTGAGCATTATAGCGGTTTTGGTGATGCCTTAAAGGCGCTGAATAGTAATCCATTACCGATGGTTGTTCAGATTTTTCCGCGTTTAAGCTTAACAACACAGCAACAATTGCAACAGTTGTTAGATGAGCTCAAGGGCTTGCCAGGGGTCTCAGTTGCTAAACTGGATATGCAGTGGGTGCAGCGCCTGAAAGCAATCATTGTTTTGGTAGAGCGTGCGGTATTAGTCTTGGCGAGTATATTGGGTTTTGCGGTAATTTTTATTACCGGAAATACGATTCGTCTGGAATTGCAAAATCGCCAAGAAGAAGTTGTTATTGCTAAATTAGTCGGTGCAACCAATGGTTTTATCGCTCGGCCCTTTCTTTATAGTGGTTTTTGGTATGGATTTTTAGCAGGAATATTAGCCTTGTTAATGATTACTGGGTTGATGAAGTTATTACAATCCCCTCTTGAACAATTGACGAGACTTTATTTGGGGTATCAAGATGTGGTCTTTTTGAGTGTGCTGAACTCCGTTATTTTACTTGCCGTTTCATCGTTGTTGGGTGTTGTGGGTGCTTGGGGTGTTTTGGTGATGCAGTTAAATCGGTTGAAACCAGAATAATCAGTTTTGCTGATGCGGTTAGTGTTGGCAGTGGCTGCAGAAAACAGTTGCTCGGTTACTTTGTCTGATTAAAATCAGAGTCTGACCACATTGGATGCAGGGTTGATTATTGCGGCCATAGACATTAAGTTCTTGTTTAAAATAGCCTGCTTTTCCACTGCCGCCGACAAAATCTTTTAAGGTCGTTCCGCCTTGTTCAATGGCGCGCGATAGGATGGTTTTTATCGCATTGTTGAGTGTTAGATAACGTGCTAAGGATATTCGCCCAGCGTGTCGTGTGGGATGTATTCCTGCGGCGAAAAGGGCTTCATTAGCATAAATATTGCCGACACCCACAACAATATGTGGATCCATAATAAAGCTTTTGATTGGACGCTTTGAATTTCTTGCCAGTAGATAGAGATAATGACCGGTAAAATTATCAGCAAAGGGTTCGGGGCCCAGGTTGTTAAGTAATTTATGTTTTTCAGGCGCTTGATTAGTCCATAAAATGCAGCCAAATCGTCGTGGGTCATTGAAGCGTAGGTAGAAATCATTAGCGAGATGGAAATCGACATGATCGTGTTTTTTTAATGGGGTTTCGGGTCGAACAATTTGTAAGTTTCCAGACATCCCTAAGTGGATTATTGTTGTGCCCGCTTGGCTGTTGAGTAGTAGATATTTTGCTTTTCTTTGGACGGATTGAATAGTCTGGTTTTTAAAGGCGGTGGACAAGTCGTCGCTTATAGGCCAGCGTAGTTGTTTTTGACGAATGGTAATGTCGGTGACTTCAATGCCCGTGAGATACGGTTCAATACCACGCCGTGTCGTTTCAACTTCCGGTAATTCAGGCATGGTGAGATGTTATTGTTGTCGTATTTCGTTTAGAAGCAGTCCCACGCCATCTTGAATTTTACCTCGACATAAAAGGAATTTCCACCGGCGACCGCCACACTGGCGCCATAATAAGGCTGAACGAATGCCGGCTAATAAAAGACTTCTTATTTTATGAATATTTTCTATGTTAGAGAGGTGGTTTTGTTCACCATTGACCAGGATGCGGGGGTTAAGGGTGCTAACCGTGGTGTGATAAAGATCGCCTAGAGTGGTTAAAACAGTGTTATGTGTTGGTCCAAGTGCTTCGGCCTGCGTTTGTGACAGTTCAATACCCGTACGAATATCTGCTAGCATGGCGGTATTTTTACTGAGTTGTTTTTCAAGGAAAATAATGGCAGCGGCATAACGACCTTGTTCAGAATCGGGTGGTTCGGCGCCGGTGAGTTGCCGTTGCAATTGATTAAGGCCAGAAGAAATACCGGTTAAGCCACCGTAGATATCTTCAACATTTTTGGCATCTATTTTAAGGATACTGGAAATACTACTTTCAAAAGGCGTTTGCTCAGCCATGCCGGTAGTGGCAATTTTTTTGACTTGACTAACGGCCTGTGTAAGGCCGGCTAAAGCGATAACTTGGTTTCTGGTCGTATTAAGAGGCATAATAAATTTTTTAAATTGTGGGTTATAGTTTTAAGTCAGGGTTGATCGTTAGATGGCCTTGTTGTTTCCAACCTTTAATGCCATTTTTGAGATGACTTATTTTATTCATATTCAGTTCGGTGCTCAAGAGCTTGGCAACTATTTTGGATCGATTGCCACTGGCACAGACTAAAACAATTGCGGTCTCTTTTGTTTTTTTTAGTTGTGCAAATTTCGAAAGCCAGTCTGGTAGGTCGAAATGACCTTGGCGGTTGAAAAAAGTGAGGAGTTTGCTATTGGCAATAATGCCCTCTTTTGACCATTCCTCAGGCCTTCGGATATCCACGACAAGGGCCTGAGGGGTATGCAGTGAATTCAATTCAGCAGGGCTGAGTTCTTTAAATTCAGCACCCGCGCAAGGGGTATATAAAATAGCTGATAATAAGATGACCCAGATTACTTTTAGAAGGTTGGTATGACGCATAAAGAGTCGGTTAATAAGTTTTTTTAAAAATGAGGCGTTGGGAAATATATTCTACTCTTTTGCCAAGGATGTACAATGTTGGTAATGGGTAACGGATAATTTAGTGGGTAGATCATTCAGAGTGAAGGTAGAACGATGGTTGAATTAGTAGTTTTCAAGGTGCTTGGCATGAAATGTGGCGGCTGTGAAAAGTCTGTTGAAGATAAATTGGCGGCATTGGTAGGTGTTGTGACTGTTAACGCTTCGTATCAAACGGATTCTGTGGAAATCCAATACGATGCAGACAAGGTGCAATTAGCACAGCTCCATGCTTGCTTGGCCGAATTAGATTATCAATCAACTCTTTGAGAGGTTAGCGCTTGAAACAGAATCAAGTTCAGCGCTTTTCAATTCAAGGGTTGCGTTGTGCAGGTTGCGTGAGTAGTCTTGAGAATGCGTTGCAAAATACGGATGGTATTATTGACGTAACGGTTAATTTTGCTGAACATGTGGCACAGGTTCAGGGCAATACGAGTTCTGAGAAAATAATTGCTACGATCGTTGAGGCCGGCTATGGTGCTGATTTAATACTTGATAATGGCCAACTTGATGACACGGCGGTACAAGAGCAGTTGGAGTTTCGGCATTTAGTTGATAAGGCGGTAATGCCTGCTATTTTTGCGTTACCGTTGATGCTTTATGATCAGATTAATGGCTTGCCTGATATTATTTCATTGCCGGGGCGATTTTTTTGGTTACTGATAGCTATGATAACCTTAGGCTGTTTGATTTATTCTGGGAAGCACTTTTATTTAGGTGCTTATCGCTCATGGCAACATCGCCAAGCGAATATGGACACTTTGGTGGCATTAGGAACAGGGTCTTCTTGGCTTTATTCAGTCGCTGTTTTGCTCTTGGGCGACAGACTCCCTCATTTGGCGCAACATGCTTATTTTGAGGCGGCCTTATTTATTCTTATTTTTCTGAATTTAGGGGCTGCGATCGAAGTACGGGCGCGTGGAAAGACCTCCAGTGCCATTCGGCAATTAATTAACTTACAGCCTAAAACTGCACGTCTCATTCGCCAAGGTCTTGAGGTTGATGTGGTGATAGGCGATGTGCTTGTTGGTGATATTATCAGGGTTCGTCCCGGTGAAAAGGTTGCTGTGGATGGTCGGGTCATAGAGGGCTTGGGTATTGTTGATGAATCGATGTTAACCGGAGAGGCAATGCCGATTGAAAAAAATGTTGATTCAACAGTTAAGGCGGGGACACTAAATACTCAAGGTAGTTTTTTATATCAGGCAGATCGGATCGGTAAAGAAACTTTGCTAGCGCAAGTGGTAGCAACGGTCTTGCAAGCACAGGGCGCTAAACCAGCGATTGCCCGATTAGCTGATAAAATTGCAGCTGTGTTTGTCCCGGTTGTTGTTGTGATTGCAATAGCAGTCTTTGGGGTGTGGTTCTATTTCGGGCCACAACCCGCTTTAGGTTATGCTTTTGTGACAGCAATGACCGTTTTGGTTATTGCTTGTCCTTGTGCCTTAGGGTTGGCGACACCGATTTCAGTGATGGTTGCCGTAGGGCGGGCTGCACAAGCAGGTATACTCATTAGAAATGGTCAGGCGTTACAGACAGCGGGACAGATATCTTGTGTGGTATTTGATAAGACGGGAACGATTACCGAAGGTCGCCCAGAGGTGGTCGAAATAAAAGCCTTTAATCATTTCAGTCAAAAGCAAGTTTTGCAGTGGGCTGCTAGTTTAGAGCTTGGTTCTGAACATGTGCTGGCCGCGTCGGTTTTACGAGCAGCTAAAGACAAAGCGCTAACAACCTTAACCGTGACTGGTTTTGAAATGCGTCTTGGGTTAGGTGTGACGGGTTTTATTGGTAACCAACGGGTTGCTCTGGGTAATCAATCATTGATCGATGAGCTTGCGCTTGATGCTAGTGCCTATAACGATGCATTACAGCACAGTTATGTTCAGGGCTATACCACTATGATTTTAGCGGTCGATAATGAGATTGTTGGTATTTTAGCTGTTTCTGATCCGGTTAAAACAGATTCAGCGCCAGCAATAAATCAATTACATGCTTTAGGCATTCGGGTAATGATGTTAACCGGAGATCATCCCAGAACCGCTCAGGTTATTGCTGAAAAGGTGGCTATTGATCACTTTCGAGCGCAGTGCTTGCCGGGTGATAAGTTGGCAATTATAAAAGAGTTACAAGCGGCGGGCGAGGTGGTTGCGATGGTCGGTGATGGGATCAATGATGCACCCGCTTTGATGCAGGCCGATGTGGGCGTTGCGGTGGGTTCAGGGGCTGATATTGCAATTGAGAGTGCTGACTTTATTATATTAGACGGGTCATTGTTTAAAATGAATCAGGCGATTGGGTTATCGAAAGCAACCTTAACGAATATTAAACAAAATCTATGGGGTGCTTTTATTTATAACACACTGAGTATTCCGATTGCAGCGGGATTGCTTTATCCCGCTTTTGGTTTTTTGTTGAGTCCCGTTATTGCAAGTGCGGCCATGGCATTGTCATCCTTAACAGTGGTCGCGAATGCTAATCGATTGCGTTGGGTAAAGTTAACAGTTAAAACTAATGATTAAGAAATTAGCTTTATTATCGGGTTTTTGATGTATGCGTCAGTCGTCAATAGATAAAAATACAGTTCGGGTAGACGCTTATGACAAACGTAATAAACAAAGTGATAAAGATTTTTTGAGTCAGCTGATTTGTCAGAAAGTCATTGAGCAGCCGAGTTACCAATGTGCCAAGACAGTTATGTGGTATGTGGGTTGTCGCTCAGAGGTTAGAACGCAAACAATCATAAAACAAGAGTTGAGCCAAGGGCGACGTATTGTGATTCCTTACTGTACCCAAGATGATCACGGGCAGAATCAGTTAGGGTTATGGCAATTGCGTGATTTTTCAGAATTAGTAAGTGGCCGGTGGGGTATTTTAGAGCCTCCTGAGAATCGCTGGTATGAGCCCGAGAAGCAGGTCGGCATTGAAGAACTAGAGGTCATTATAGTGCCGGGTGTAGGGTTTGACCGCCGAGGAGGTCGGCTGGGTAATGGGCAAGGTTATTATGATAATTTCTTGCAGCAGGTTTGCGGCAGTACAATTCTGCAGGGGGTTTGTTTTGAGTCGCAACTCTTCGATTTTATTCCTATGGAGGAAACGGATGTGGCGATGGATTTTGTTTTTACCCAATCAGCTATTTATCACCGGGAGTCATCATTTTAGTGCAGGCACATGAGATAAAAGATATCCCACAATCAACACCGGCTTTTTTGATTGATAAGGATAAGGTTAGTCAGACCCTTCATTATTTGCGGCTATTGAAGCAAAGAAGTCAGTGTAAGGTTCTATTTTCAATTAAGTCTTTGCCATTAACAGCAGTCATGAAACAAACCTTAACCGTTGTGGATGGTTTTTCTGTGAGTTCGTTATTTGAATTGCGTTTAGCTCGTGAGGTCGCTTCGGGCAGAGCTGACCTCCATGTGACAACTCCGGGCTTAAAAGTGGACGAGTTTGATGCGTTAGCGACACTGTCTACGGCAATTAGTTTTAATTCTTTAGAGCAATACCGACAATTTAAGCCATTTTTAAAAGAAGATTTTTCGCCGGGGCTCAGAGTAAACCCTGAACTTTCTTTTGTGGAGGATAATCGTTATGACCCGTGTCGGGCGTTCTCAAAATTAGGGGTTCCCTTAAGTCAATTATCAGCACAACTCCCCGAGGGTATTGAGGGACTTCATTTTCATACTTTGTTTGGTAGCCATTCTTTTCAGCCGTTGCAACAGACTATGGCAAAAATTGAGGCGCAGTTCAGTGCATCATTACGAGCGTTGAAATGGATTAATTTAGGCGGTGGTTATTTGTTTGATTCTGAAGAACAGATTGCACCGCTGATCGATTTGGTTACGCAGATTAAACGGCAATACGCATTAGATGTTTTTATTGAACCCGGTAACGGTATTGTGGGGGCGGCAGGATTTTTAGTGGCAACCGTGATTGACTGTTTTCTACGGGAAGGTAAAACTGTGGCTGTTTTAGATACCTCCGTAAATCATAATCCTGAGGTGTTTGAATACCAGAGAAAACCGCTGTTAATTGAGGAAGTTTTAACTGGGGAACACAGTGCTATCTTGGTGGGTTGTACCTGTCTGGCCGGTGATATTTTTGGTGAGTATCGTTTTAATAAGCCAATTAACGTCGGTGATCGGGTTACCTTTAGTCATGTTGGAGCGTATAGCTTGATTAAGTCAAACCGCTTTAATGGGTATAATTTTCCTGATATTTATACCTTTGATGACTCGACAGTGCGTAAAATTAAAACCTATGATTATGCACATTATCGTGAGCAGTGGTTAACCTAGAGGAAGAGTGATGAAAGCATTAATGATGACAAGAGTCGGCGAACCAGAGGTGTTGCAATTACAACAGGTGGATGAGCCAGTGATTAGGCAGCCATCGGAGGTTAAAATAAAATTATATGCTGCCGGTGTTAATCCCATTGATACTAAAATAAGGCGAGGCGGCTTGTTACAGGGTGATCGTTTTCCGGTTATTTTAGGTTGCGATGGTGCAGGAGAAGTGGTTGAAGTGGGCGCCAGTGTGAGTCGTTATAAACCCGGAGATAAGGTGTGGTTTTGTCATGGTGGCCTTGGGTTAGAGCAAGGTAATTATGCGCCTGTTAATGTGGTCGATGAACGGTGGTTAGCGACTATGCCCAGTAATGCCAGTTATATCGAGGCAGCAGCGGCACCTTTGGTGTTAATTACCGCTTGGGGAGCGCTTTATAATCGCGGTCGATTACAAGCGGGTCAAACTGTTTTAATTCATGGCGGTGCGGGGGGGGTTGGACACGTTGCTATTCAATTGGCGAAATTACGGGGTGCGCGCGTCATCACAACGGTTTCAAGTTCTGAGAAAGAGCAATTTGTCAGAAATTTGGGTGCCGATGAGGTTATTATTTACCCCACCGAAGATACGCTTGAACGGTTGTTAGCATTGACGTTAGGACGGGGTGCTGATTTAGTATTTGACACGGTGGGTCGAGATGTCTTTTTGCCGTCAATTACAATGACGGCACATTTTGGCACCTTAGTTTCTATTTTAGATCCCGGTGTTTTTGACTTTCAGGAAGCTAGAATGCGTAATCTTAGTATCGCTTTTGAGTTGATGCTGACACCCATGCTAAGAAATTTATCAGAAGCGCGCGATGAGCAGGTTGCTATTCTACAGCGATGTGCTGAGTATATGCTGGCAGGTCAATTGGTTATTGAAGTGAGTGAGGTTTTTTCTTTAGCAGAAGGTCTGGGTGCACATGCGATTATTGAGGCAGGACATACGCAAGGAAAAATTGTTTTAACAATTTGACCGCAGGTTGTAATGAAACCGGGTGTTCGAAAGTTCTCATAAGTATTATTTTATCGACTTATAAACAGGTGTGATGGCGAAAAAAACAAAGTCTAAGAAAACGCAAAAAAAATCATTAAAGCGTTCTTTCTCAATGGCTTTTCAGTTGAAAAAGACATTGTTTTTTTTCATAATTTCGTTTGGGTTTATTGCGTTTTCTTATGTTGGTTATTTGGATTATATCGTTTGTAAACAATTTCAAGGCAAACGTTGGATGTTGCCTGCAAAGGTTTTTGCCAGCCCAACAGAATTGTTTGTCGGTAGTCATTTATCTGTAAAAGAGGTCAGGGAGTTACTTCAGCAATTACAGTACACCGAAGATAGGTCCTTAGCTAAGGAAGGGTCGTTTTACAGAAAGGGGCAATCCCTAACATTACGAACCAGGAGTTTTCAGTTTTGGGATAAATCTGAAGTCAGTAGGCAATTGCGATTAGTCTTTAAAGACGATACTTTATTATCGTTAGTTAATGTGGTGAGTGGACGTAAACTGGCTATCGTCCGGTTAGACCCTGCACTTATAGGTAGTTTTTATCCGCTATTGAAAGAGGATCGAACGCTTATAGATTTAAGTCAGGTGCCTACGGCTTTGATTGATGGATTAATTGCCACTGAAGACCGGGGTTTTTATGAACATTATGGTGTTTCGCTGAAGGCAATTGTACGGGCACTTTGGGTTAATGTAAAAGCGGGTGAAATTGTTCAAGGCGGTAGTACACTCACCCAGCAATTGATTAAGAATTTTTTTCTAACGCCTCAACGTAGTTTGTGGCGGAAATTTAATGAAGCACTAATGGCCATTATATTAGAGTTTCGATTTGAAAAGAATGACATTCTGGAAGGTTATTTAAATGAGGTTTATCTGGGTCAGAATGGCGCCAGTGCGGTGCATGGTTTTGGTTTGGCGAGTGAGTTTTATTTTTCACAACCCTTAGATAAATTAGAACGTCACCAACTAGCAATGCTAGTGGGTCTAGTCCGGGGGCCGATTTATTATAATCCAAAGCGGCATCCCGAAAGAATCAAAAAACGGCGTAATCTGGTTCTGGATGAAATGGCTAACCAAGGTTATATCACGGTCGCTGAAGCGACTTATTCTAAACAACAGCCATTAGCTGTAGTTCCCTTTAGGCGGCAAGCGATTAATCAGTACCCTGCTTTTTTAGAATTAGTCAGACGGCAATTAACTCAGGAATACCGTGACGATGATTTAACTTCAAATGGCTTGAGAATATTTACCACGATAGATGTTCGCGTGCAACAAAAGATGGAGCAAGTGATTGTTAAGAAACTTGAACAACTCGAGTTACGTAAAGGAACTAATGATTTAGAGACAGCAGTGATTGTAACGCAACCAGGGAGTGGTGAAATTGTCGCTTTAAGTGGTGGTCGTGACGCACATGCTGTGGGTTTCAATCGTGCTATGGATGCTATTCGACCCATTGGGTCATTGATTAAGCCGGCGATATATTTAACGGCACTGGAGCAAGCGGATCGCTATACCGTTACCACGTTGTTGAGCGATCATCCGGTGCAATTGAAAAGCCGGAAGGGTACGAATTGGGCGCCGAATAATTATGACGGTCGCAGTCACGGTTATGTGCCATTACATACGGCACTATCTCACTCCTATAATTTGGCAACAGTACGGTTGGGAATGTCAATCGGTATTGGACATGTAGCTAAGACCTTAAGAGACTTAGGGGTCAAAAGATCGATTAAGCTTTATCCTTCTCTTTTATTGGGTGCGACTGCATTTACGCCTTTGGAAGTTAGCCAGATGTATTTGACCTTGGCCGGTGATGGTTTTGCTATGCCGTTACGGGGCATTCGATCGGTCATGTCTTTAGAGGGTAAGTTATTACAACGGTATCCTTATTCTGTTCGGCAGACGCTTGATTCAGGGGCGACGTATTTAACCAATACATTATTACAAGAAGTGATGACAGAAGGAACGGGACGTTCGGCTTATAAAAGGATACCTAAAACATTTAATATCGCCGGTAAAACTGGCACTACAAATGATTTTCGGGACAGTTGGTTTGCTGGCTTTAGTGGGGATTATTTAGTAACCGTATGGTTGGGTCGGGATGATAATAAACCGATGGGATTGACTGGTGCGAGTGGTGCATTGAATCTGTGGACGGATTTAATGATCCAAATTATGCGCCAACCTTTGCTCTTGAGTTTACCGGAGGCGATTGAGGAAGTCTGGATCGACCCGGTTATGCGGCTACGCGCTAATTCCGCTTGTGCCGGTGCACAGGTTTGGCCTTATAAAAAAGGATCAGCCCCTAAGGCCTTTTCACCTTGTGTCACAACGCCTGTTAATCAGGTGCATGAATGGTTAAATAATATGATGGGTGATAATTAAGATGACAGTGTGTGGATACAAGGATGGGAAATGAATAAGTTAGTTTTAGGTTTATGTATTAGTTTATTTTCGATGATTACTTTGGCGGGCGATAGTAATAAAGCCGTTGAGGTATTGAGGGTTTTTTTTAATGCCACGGACTCTATGTCGGCGTCATTTATACAAACGAATTTTGATGAGCAGGAGCGCATAACAGAACAAAGCGAAGGGGAGTTTGTTTTATTAAAGCCCGATAGTTTTTTTTGGAATTATAAGCGTCCTTTTGTTCAGAAGATTGTGGCTGCAAATAACAAAGTTTGGTTTTATGATATTGATTTAGAACAAGTAACTGTTAAAAAAACAGATAAGTTGCTTGGCTTTTCACCGTTGTTTTTTTTGACAGGTGACGTGGATTTGGAGCATGAATTTTGGGTTGAAATTGAGTCAATTAACAATGCGATTGTCTGGTTACGTGTGATACCTAAAGAGGACCAGAGTGGTTTTCAATTTATCCGGTTAGGTTTAGAGGAGGGGCAATTATTTGCAATGGAGTTTGGTGATAATTTTGGTCGAAAAACACAGCTTAAGTTTTCCGATGTAGAAGTAAATAGCGCGGTTGATTCATCCCTGTTTGTTTTTAATATACCGGCGGGTGTCGATGTTTTTGAGGAATAAATAAAATGGATATGACACAGCCATTAGCTGAACGTATGAGACCTAAAAAGATTGCCGACTTTGTAGGGCAGAAACATTTATTGTTGCCAGGTAAACCCTTGTATGAATCTATTACCTCAGGACGACTTCATTCAATGATTTTCTGGGGTGGTCCCGGGACTGGGAAAACAACGTTGGCGCGGATGATTGCAAGGCACTCTGATGCGTCATTTATCGCACTGTCGGCGGTTTTAGCCGGCGTTAAAGATATACGCTTGGCGGTGACCGAAGCGCAACATTTACTGCGCAGTGAAAACAGGCGAACTATTTTGTTTGTTGATGAGGTGCATCGGTTTAATAAGTCTCAGCAGGATGCTTTTTTACCTCATGTAGAAGACGGTACGATTTTTTTTATTGGTGCAACCACTGAGAACCCATCGTTTGCATTAAATAACGCATTATTGTCCAGGGCGCGTGTTTATGTTCTTAATGCGCTGACTGAAGATGAGTTAATCAGTGTCATAACCCAAGCATTAGCAAATGAAGAGTATGGTATCGGGGGGCGATTTACTATGGCTGTAATCATAACAAAGAAATTTGCCCAAGCAGCAGACGGTGATGCACGGCGGGCATTGAATCTCTTGGCTATAGCAACTGAAGTCGCTGAATCTCAGGGGATGTTTGAAATTAATGCAGAGATTGCCCGAGAGGTGTTGTCGGGAGAAGTGCGGCGATTTGATAATCAGGGGGAGGAGTTTTATAACCAAATTTCGGCCTTGCACAAGGCGGTACGCGGGAGTGCGCCGGATGCAGCGCTTTATTGGTTGTGCCGAATGCTAGACGGCGGGTGTGACCCGGGCTATTTAGCAAGACGAATGGTCAGGATTGCTTCGGAAGATATTGGTAATGCGGACCCCAGAGCATTGCAGTTAGCGATGAATGCCTGGGATGCACAACTGCGTTTAGGGAGCCCTGAAGGAGAATTGGTTTTGGCTCAGGCAGTGGTTTATATGGCTTGTGCTGCGAAAAGTAATGCCGTTTATGTTGCCTATAAAGCCGCTATGCAAGCAGCAAAAACCAGTGGCTCACTGCCGGTTCCGTTACACTTAAGGAATGCCCCCAGTAAGTTAATGGACTCGTTAGGTTATGGTAAAGCGTATCGTTATGCGCATAATGAGCCGGAAGGGTATGCCGCCGGTGAAAATTATTTTCCAGAAGAACTTCTGGGCAGTAGTTTCTATACGCCTGTTTCGAGAGGGTTGGAAATTAAAATTAATGAGAAATTAAAAAATCTTAAGATTCTTGACCGCCAAGCCTTAAAGAAGAGAGAGTAAGTGTTGCCAGTAAGTCAGCCATTGGGTGTTTTTTGACCTGATTTTAGGTGCGAGAGAAAATCGCATTATTCTCGGTTAGGTGGTAGAATGTGGCGCTGATTTATGAAAATGGCTGATTTTATAGTTAACTTCCCTTAATAGATACCTATGGACCTAAAGTTTCTTGATTTTGAACAATCGATTGCTGAACTGAACGCAAAAATTGAAGAATTGCGTAATGTTAAATTTGATGATGACATTGACATTGAAGATACCTTAAAGCAGTTAGAAGAGAAGAACCAAGATCTTACGCAGGCCATCTACTCGAAATTATCGGATTGGCAGATATCTCAGGTGTCACGCCATCCCGGGCGCCCTTATACGCTTGATTATATTGAGCATATGTTCACTGATTTTTATGAACTGCATGGTGATCGTGCCTTTGCTGATGATCCAGCGATTGTCTGTGGTTTGGCTAAATTAGAGGGTCAAGCTATTATGGTTATTGGTCATCAAAAAGGGCGGGATACTAAGGAAAAGATTTATCGTAACTTTGGAATGCCTAAGCCAGAGGGCTACCGCAAGGCGCTACGGATGATGAAATTGGCAGAACGATTTCATTTGCCGATTATCTGTCTGATTGATACACCGGGTGCATATCCGGGTATTGGCGCTGAAGAACGCGGTCAAAGTGAAGCGATTGCTCGAAATTTATTTGAAATGGCACGTATTGAAACGCCAATAATTTGTACGATTATTGGTGAGGGTGGGTCTGGCGGTGCCTTAGCGATTGGCGTCGGCGATCGCTTGCTTATGTTGGAATACAGTACTTATTCGGTGATTTCTCCGGAGGGCTGTGCCTCTATTTTATGGAAGAGTTCTGAAAAGGCTGAACTTGCAGCAGAGGCGATGGGGATCGTTTCTGACCGCGTTAGAGAAGCGGGGCTTTTGGATGAAGTCGTTCGGGAACCCTTAGGCGGTGGTCACCGTGACTTTCAGCAAGTTGCTGATAATTTAAAAGTAGCCCTGTTGACACATTTACAGTTATTAAATAATGATTCTATTGATACGTTGTTAGAGAAGCGTTTTCAACGGATTATGGATTTTGGCGCTTATACTGAAGAAGGGTAAGGTTTTTTTTACCGGCTTAGTTGTTTTAATAACTAAGCATTCTGAACTAAAGCAGGTAGGTTGTTTTGATCAGTTTCAAGTTTAGACGCTATGAAAAATCGTTTGTTATGGGTTTTTTAATCTGAAAGGTAAATGATGGTGCTGGCCCCTGATGCACTGCTTCGAATTCTACAGCGATACTCGCAAGGGCAGCATGTTTTTGTAGCCTTTAGTGGCGGTTGTGACTCCCATGTTTTATTGCATTTATGTTCACGGATCCCTGCATTATCTAAATCGATTACAGCCGTTTATATTGACCATGGTTTGCAGGAATGCGCAACAGGCTGGACTGGACATTGTCAGCGGGCTGCAGCTCAATTAGGCGTTAAATTTAAAAGTGTTTCTGTAACCTTGTTACCTATTCAGGGTGAAAGTCCTGAGGCTATGGCGCGAGAAGCGCGGTATCAGGCAATAGCTGCATTGTTAGCGCCGGGCGATATTGTTTTGACTGCACACCATCAAGAAGACCAATATGAAACGATTTTATTGAAAATGTTTAGAGGCGCTGGATTAGTCGGATTATCTGGGATTTCTGAACATTCCAATTTAGGCGTTGGGCAGTTAATCAGGCCTCTGTTAGCAGTTACTAAACAAGCCATTGACGATTATGCGATTGGCTATCAGCTGAAATTTATTCAGGATCCCAGTAACACCTGTATTGATTTTGATAGAAACTATTTGCGTAATATTATTACGCCATTAATAAAGGATCGTTGGCCATCTGTTGATACCACAGTAAGCCGTGCTGGGCGCCATTGTCATCAGGGGCATGTGTTAATTTCCGAACTGATTGATCCTTTATTTCAGCAGGTGTTTTGTCAGCAAGAGCAGGCATTATCTGCGACCTTATTGCAAGCCTTGAATCCTTTGGTGCAACCGATGGTTATTCGGCATTGGTTTAAGTGGCGAGGGTTAGAAATGCCCTCTGAGCGCGCAGTTAATTTATTGTTAACCCAAGTTCTTACCGCTGGAAAAGACCGTTGTCCTGAATTAACCGTGGGTGATTATTGTGTTCGCCGTTTTCAAGATAAATTGTATTTAGTGCAAGCCTTTGTGCCGGTAGATTCGGATTTTGAACAGCGATGGCCGCTAGGTGAAAATACATTGATGTTAGAAGGCAATGGGCAGTTGCGGCGAACGGGTAAGGTGCAGTGGGACGATGAGCGGGATTTTTGGCAACAATATGAAGTAACCATTCGTTACCGACAAGGTGGAGAAAAGATTTGCTTACCGGGTCGCTCAGGGACTCACTTAGTTAAGAAATTATTTCAGGAAGCGAAGGTGCCGCCATGGCTGCGTTCAAGAGTGCCGTTCATTTTTTTTGATGGTCAGTTAGCAGCCGTTGGGGATAAATGGGTGGCTGATGCGTTTTACGAAATGTCAGCAGGCCATAAATTACAATTTAAATGGACTTTAACGAGCAATAACAGGAAAGAGAATGACGAAAAGGAGAATAACTATTAAAATACTCTATTAAAGAAGCCTTGATTATTGTGAGATAAAAAAGTGCTAATTCGATTTGATAATTCACAGAAAAAAGTCCAACTATTATATGACTAAATTTATTTTTATAACAGGTGGTGTTGTTTCATCGCTGGGTAAAGGTATTGCCGCATCTTCACTGGCTGCTATTCTGGAAGCACGTGGATTGAACATTACCATGATTAAATTAGACCCCTATATTAATGTCGACCCAGGCACGATGAGTCCTTTTCAGCATGGAGAGGTATTTGTTACTGAAGACGGTGCAGAAACTGATCTGGATCTGGGGCATTATGAGCGTTTTATTGATTCACAAATGCTTCAGAGTAACAATTTTACAACCGGACAGATTTATGAAAATGTTATACGGAAAGAGCGTAGAGGGGATTATTTAGGCGCAACCGTTCAAGTAATTCCGCATATTACCGATGAAATTAAACAACAGATTAGGATCGGTGCTAAAGAGGCCGATGTGGCATTGGTTGAAATTGGCGGAACCGTGGGTGATATTGAGTCACTACCATTTTTAGAAGCTATTCGACAAATGCGTATTGAGTTAGGTGAAACGGAAACGTTATTTATTCATTTAACATTGGTGCCTTTTATTCGTTCTGCGGGTGAAGTAAAAACCAAACCAACACAACATTCTGTTAAAGAATTGCGTTCTATAGGCATTCAGCCTGATGTGTTGATTTGTCGTTCAGAGCACCATCTTTCGGACTCTAATCGAAAGAAAATTGGTTTGTTTACTAATGTGCCAGAGCGAGCGGTTATCTCAGCGATTGATGCCGATTCTATTTACCGTATTCCCATGTTGCTTCATGAACAAGGTCTTGATGAAATTGTGGTTGAGAAATTAGATTTGATTGTTCCGCCCGCTGATTTAGGCCAATGGCAGCGTGTTATAGCGGCCTTGGAGGCCAGTGAGAATGAAGTCACCATTGCTATTGTTGGTAAGTATGTCGATCATTTGGACGCTTATAAGTCGTTGAATGAAGCATTAGTTCATGCTGGAATTAATACCCGAAATAGGGTGATTATTAACTATGTAGATTCAGAAACCATTCAAGATGATTGTTTGGAATCTTTGTCTGGAGTGGATGCTATTTTGGTTCCTGGCGGCTTTGGTGAGCGGGGCATTGAAGGTAAGGTTGCAACGGTTCAGTATGCTCGAGAAAATAATATTCCTTATTTTGGTATCTGTTTGGGTATGCAAGTTGCGGTGATTGAATACGCCCGAAATGTTGTCGGGTTGGCAAATGCGCACAGTACTGAGTTTGTGCCCGATACGCAGGATCCCGTGATCGGTTTGATTACTGAATGGATGGATGAGTCGGGACGTCGGGAGATTCGCGGCAATGGTGCTGATATGGGTGGAACCATGCGGTTAGGCGGGCAAAAGTGTCAATTGGAAGTCAATACCTTGGCACATCACTTATACCAACAGAATGTTATTAGTGAACGACATCGACATCGTTATGAATTTAACAATCACTATTTGTCAGTATTGGCGGAAAGTGGCATGAGATTTTCCGGAAAGTCCATTGATGGTCAATTAGTTGAAATGATTGAAATCCCTTCTCATCCTTGGTTCTTAGCGTGCCAGTTTCATCCAGAGTTTACCTCAACACCGCGTGGCGGACACCCGGTCTTTTCGGGGTTTGTTGAAGCAGCGGCTATCTATAAAAAGACAAAGGAGTCTCCAGAATGAAGTTATGTGGTTTTGAAGCCGGTTTAGATCAGCCTTTTTTTCTGATTGCGGGCCCGTGTGTAATTGAAAGTGAGCAATTAGCGATTGATACAGCAGGTCAGTTGAAAGAATTAACGACAGCATTGAATATCCCGTTTATTTATAAGTCATCTTTTGACAAAGCGAACCGCTCTTCTCATGAGAGTTTTCGTGGCTTAGGTATTGAGGTGGGGCTTCAAATTCTAGACAATGTTAAGCAACAGATTGGTGTACCGGTATTAACCGATATTCATGAGGATACCCCGTTGGAAGAAGTGGCTGCGGTGGTTGATGTCATGCAGACACCTGCTTTTCTTTGTCGACAAACAGGGTTCATTCAGCGTGCAGCCGCACAAGGTAAGCCACTTAATATCAAGAAAGGACAGTTTTTAGCGCCCTGGGATATGGTTCATGTGGTTAATAAAGCAAAAGCAACCGGTAATGAACAGATTATGGTTTGTGAGCGAGGGGCTTCTTTTGGGTATAATAATCTGGTTTCAGATATGCGGTCATTGGCGGTTATGAGAGAAACAGATTGCCCCGTTGTTTTTGATGCGACACACTCGGTGCAATTGCCGGGCGGGCAGGGGGCGTGCTCTGGCGGACAAAGAGAGTTTGTGCCTGTTTTGGCTAGAGCCGCAATGGCTGTTGGTATCGCTGGTATTTTTATGGAAACTCACCCAGATCCAGATCAGGCCAAAAGTGATGGGCCAAATGCATGGCCTCTCGACAGAATGAAGGAATTGTTAGAAATTTTATT
Organism: Methylococcaceae bacterium; assembly: GCA_012965425.1. GTDB lineage: Bacteria > Pseudomonadota > Gammaproteobacteria > Methylococcales > Methylomonadaceae > OPU3-GD-OMZ. The sequence goes on along the minus strand of DTSI01000154.1, from coordinate 26,451 downwards.
AATACTCGATCAGACGGTTAAATCCAGTCGTTTGATAGAAACAACTTTATAGGTAATGAAAATGGCTGAAATTGTAGATGTTCGTGCAAGAGAAATTCTAGACTCAAGAGGTAATCCGACTATTGAGGCCGATGTTATTCTAGCTTCAGGGGTGGAAGGCAGCGCGATGGTGCCTTCAGGTGCTTCAACCGGGGAAAGAGAGGCTGTTGAATTGCGTGATGGTGATAAATCACGGTATATGGGCAAGGGCGTATTGAATGCGGTAGAGAATACGAGAACTGAAATTCGTTCAGCGGTGATAGGTCTTGATGCCGCCGATCAGGCCTTGCTTGATAAGACTATGATCGATTTAGATGGAACAGATACGAAAGGTCGATTAGGTGCAAATGCTACCTTGGCTGTTTCTATGGCAGCGGCAGATGCCGCAGCAAAAGAGCAAGGTGAGCCACTTTATCAGTATATGAACAATGGCGGGGAGTTTATCCTGCCGGTGCCGATGATGAATATTATCAATGGTGGCTCTCATGCGGACAATAGTGTTGATTTACAGGAATTTATGATTTTACCTGTGGGTGCACCTAGTTTTACAGAAGCAATACGTTATGGTGCTGAAGTGTTTCATACACTTAAAAAGGTTTTGACAGACCAGGGCATGACAACAACAGTGGGTGATGAAGGAGGGTTTGCACCTAATTTACCATCGAACGAGGCAGCGATCAGCGTTATCCTTCAAGCCATTGAGCAGGCCGGTTATCGTCCTGGAGAAGATATTTATTTAGGCCTTGATGCTGCGAGCTCTGAGTATTTTGTTAATGGTCGTTATGTTTTAGCGTCTGAAAATAAACGATTTGACTCTGAAGGCATGACTGACTTCTTAGCAGATTGGGTGAATAAGTATCCTATTATCAGTATTGAAGACGGGTTAGATGAGAACGATTGGGATGGCTGGAAGTATTTAACGGAACAGTTAGGCGATAAAATTCAATTGGTTGGTGATGACTTATTTGTAACTAATCCAGCTATTTTGAAGGAAGGTATTGATAAGAAAATTGCGAATTCGATCCTCATTAAAGTGAATCAAATTGGCACCTTGACTGAAACGTTTGAAGCGATCGAAATGGCTAAAGCGGCTAATTATTCAGCAGTAGTCTCTCATCGATCAGGAGAAACGGAAGATGTGACGATAGCTGATTTAGTGGTTGCCACCGGTACCGGTCAAATTAAAACAGGTTCTTTGAGTCGTTCAGACCGTATAGCAAAATATAACCGACTCATGAAGATAGAAGAGCAATTAGGTGCTAAAGGTCGTTATGCTGGCAGAAGTGCGTTTAGAATGTTGGCTTAAATTAGGCTTGTAAGTTTAAACACAAACGGTGCGTATTTTGTTGGGGGTCATTGTTCTGTTAACGGTGATGCTACAATACCGGCTGATATTCGGTGAAGGTGGCTTGCAGCAAATTAGCGAGTATCAGCAGCAGATCGATATTTTGAGCCAACAAGATTTGCTCAAGAAAGAGCGAAACGATCGCATTTATCGTGAGGTTTTGGATTTAAGAAAGGGCGATGAAGCCCTTGAAGAGAGAGCCCGAAATGAATTAGGTATGATTGGAAAGGAAGAAACATTTTATCAATATCTTCAGGGTGAGTCTTCGTAGGTCACGCACCGTCAATAATCTTAGGTTATTGACGGTAGCTTCAATTACGTTTATCTCAATAGTCATAGCGACTTTTCAAATGGCAACGGGTTCAGTTTTTTTCCTAAGTATGGTTTCAATATTTTGAGTGTTTATGAGTAAGTCAGTGAAGTTTTGGGGGGTTGTTCCGGCTGCTGGGGTGGGTAAACGAATGCAGTCTGATCGTCCGAAACAATACTTGTTATTAGGTGGTCAGACCGTTATAGAACAAACTTTATTTCAGTTGCTACAGGCGGATTGTTTTGCGGGGATTGCCGTGGCTATTTCATTAGAAGACCCTTATTGGCCGACATTACCTTGTTCGAAGCAGGAAAAAATTATTCGTGCAGAGGGCGGGCAAGAGCGAGTGGACTCAGTGTTGTCGGCTTTAAATGCTTTGGTTGATAAGGCATCTGATGATGATTGGGTTTTGGTGCATGATGCGGCAAGACCGTGTATCAAGGTCGCAGATATTCATCGCTTGATTAATACACTTAAAAGCGATCCTGTGGGAGGCATCTTAGCACTGCCATCGCATGATACCTTAAAGAATGTGATGCAGGGGCAGATTGTTGATTCGGTGGATAGGAATAGAGTCTGGCGCGCCTTAACGCCTCAAATGTTTCGTTACGGTGCGTTAAAAAAGGTTTTACAATTAGCCGTAGAGAAAGGGCAAGTTGTCACTGATGAAGCCAGTGCGTTTGAATTAAATGGTTTTCAACCGAAAATTGTTGAAGGGCAACCCGGTAATATTAAAATTACCCGTCCGGAAGATTTGATATTGGCAAAATTTTATTTGGAGCAAGAATGATAAGAATTGGTCAAGGATACGATGTTCACCGGTTTCAAGAAGAAGGTGACGTTATTTTGGGCGGTGTAACCATCGATTTTGACAAAGGCATTGCGGCGCATTCAGACGGTGATGTTGTTCTTCATGCCTTATCTGATGCGTTGTTAGGATCGGTTGCCTTGGGCGATATAGGCCATCATTTCCCAGATACAGATCCTTCGTTTAAGGGGGCGGATAGTCGTGTCTTATTGAAACATGTGTATAGTATTGTTGCTGACAAGGGCTATAGTTTAGTCAATGCAGATATTACCATTATCGCCCAAGCACCCAAAATGGCACCCCATATTAATGCCATGAGAAATAATATTGCCAGTGATCTGAACGTGGCGTTAGATTGTATTAATGTTAAGGCAACTACCACAGAGCGCCTTGGTTTCGAAGGGCGTAGCGAGGGGATTGCTGTTCAGGCCGTTGTCTTGATGACCGATGGATTATCCTAATTACCTGGCTTAAGGTGTTATCCTTATTGCGTATTACCTTATTTTGTCATCAGTTAAGGCTCTTTCAGTGATTAATTTTCCGGACTGGCCCAATACCTATGGGGGTCCACAGGGGGCAGGTCTTATCCGTCAAGCGCCGGAAGACTTTAAGGTCGAAGAGGTCCTGCCTTTCACCCCGAGTGGGGAAGGCGAGCACCTATTTCTTTTTATTGAAAAACGTGGGGAAAATACTGATTATGTAGCCCGTCAACTGGCGAAATTTGCCGGTGTTTTGGCGCGTGATGTTGGTTACGCCGGCTTAAAAGATCGGCAGGCGGTGACTCGGCAATGGTTTAGTATTTGGCTGCCAGGAAAAACGATGCCCGATTGGCAGCGCTGGGATCAAGAAAACATAAGCCTGATTGATATAACCCGGCATCATAAAAAGTTAAAGCGGGGTGTCTTAACAGGCAATAGATTTAGTTTAATGATCCGTCAATGGGAGGGTGATGTTAAGCAAACGGAGCATTTGTTAAATACGATTGCTGTAGGAGGCATCGCTAATTACTACGGTGCCCAACGTTTTGGGCGCCACGGTAAGAATATTGAAAAAGCACTATCCTTATTTCAAGGACAGTCATTCAAAAGAAATCAACGCAGTCTATATTTGTCAGCGGCCCGGTCATTTCTTTTTAATTGTATCTTGGCGCGTCGAATTGAGTTGGAGAACTGGAATCAGGTTGTAGCCGGTGATGTATTACAATTTGAAGGCTCCAATAGTTTCTTCCCCACAGAAGTGATTGACAGCGCTCTGATAGCGCGCGTTTCGGCCCTAGAACTTCATCCAACTGGGTGTTTGTGGGGGCTCGGTGATGTGCCCGAATACGGTGACGTGTGGGACATAGAACAGACCATATTGACTCAGTACGCTGAACTTAAAGACGGTTTAGAGTCGATGGATTTAAAGATAGGACGCAGAGCATTGCGGGTTGTCGTTGAGAATTTTACGTGGGCTTTTACGGGTACTCAAACGTTGAGGTTATCATTTTTCTTACCGGCAGGCAGTTATGCCACAGCACTCTTAAAAGAAATTATTGTCGTCAGGAATTAGTATGGATTTTTTACAGGTGTTTGCGTTAGCTTTTTTGCAAGGCGTGACCGAATTCTTACCGGTATCAAGTTCAGCGCATCTTATTTTAGTGCCGGTTGTTTTGGGGTGGGAAGATCAAGGACAATCCTTTGATGTTGCTGTTCATCTGGGGACCTTGTTTGCTGTCGTTGGTTTTTATCGTCGAGACGTTTATCGTTTGGTGGTTGCATGGTTTTCATCGGTGACGAAAAAACAAAGTTCAGACGATTCGCAACTCGCATGGTCGGTTATTCTTGCAACGATACCAGTGGGGTTGGTGGGTCTTGCAATTTCTGATGGGATTGATCAATTATTGCGCTCCCCGGTAGTGATTGCTGTCGCGACAATTAGTTTTGCGGTTTTGTTAGGCTGGGCAAGTCGGCAAGCATCTGAGGCGCGTATCACGGTTACGATTAAAGATGCCTTGATAGTGGGTTGTTTTCAGGCACTTGCGTTAATCCCTGGTACATCGCGTTCGGGCATTACCATAACAGCGGGGTTGTTACTGGGCCTGACCCGAAGTCAGGCAGCGAAATTTTCTTTTTTATTGTCTATTCCTGTCATTGTTTTGGCAGGGTTACTCAAAAGTATTGAACTTTATCAATCATCGGTACCGGTGGTTTGGGAGTTTATGGCGGTGGGCGTGGTGGTTTCAGCAGCGGTCGCTTATTTGTCAATTGCTTGGTTCTTAAGGTTCTTAGAGCGCGTCGGGGTGATGCCTTTCATTTGGTACCGAATTATTCTTGGGTTTGTGTTATTGGCGGTGTTTATCCATTAAACTGAGCAAAACATAGACTGCACCGGTCCCACCCGCATGACGAGGGGCGGAGCAAAAGGCAAGGACATGGACGTGTTGTCTTAACCATTGATTAAGACTGTTTTTGAGTATGGGTTTTTGGTTGGGGGATCGATAGCCTTTACCATGAATAATATGAATACAACGGCAATGTTCTAGAATACAGTCGTGGAGGAACTGCGTTAGGTAATTTTTGGCCTCTGCCCGGGTCAGCCCGTGCAAATCGAGTTCGGCATCTATTCCAAAGAAGCCTTTACGCATTTTTTTCAGGATATTTTTTTGTAATCCAGGTGCTAAAAACTCCAAATTATCAGCGTCACCGAGTAGGTCAACGGTATCGTTCGGTGTATCATGCAATGTTTGATAATAGTCAGCGTTGGGCGGTTTCGAGAGAACGGCTGGTTTGGAGGTTTTATGAAAATGAAGTCGGTTATTTTTAATGGATGTTACCTTCCCGACTGTTTTTCTAAACAGTGCCATGTCTTCATCGGAGGTTTTTTTTTCACGGACCATGGGGATTTAAAAGGTAATGGAGGTTTCAGAAAAGTACAATAGCTTTGGGTGAATTAATATTTGATTCTAGCGTTTTTTTAAGGGGTTGAGCGAATAGTTATGAGAATTTTGTTGAGTAATGATGATGGTTATTTTGCCAAGGGCCTGTTAGTGCTGGCGGCGGCATTGAAAGAACGAGCGAACATAACCATCGTTGCACCGGATAAAAACCGGAGTGCTGCTAGTAATTCCCTGACCTTAGAGTTGCCACTGAGAGTTTATGAGATAGAGCCCAATTTTTATAAAGTAGATGGTACGCCGACTGATTGTGTTCATCTTGCGATCACAGGGCTTATTGAAACAGAGCCTGATATGGTGATTGCTGGTATCAACCATGGCGCTAATATGGGGGATGACGTATTGTATTCAGGCACCTTGGCAGCAGCCACGGAAGGACGGTTTTTAGGGTTCCCGGCGATAGCGATTTCTTTAGCATCGAATGAGCCACAATATTTTGAAACTGCTGCAGAGGTTGCGGTTTATCTTTTACAGCGCATTCAAGAAAAACCGTTGGCACAGGATGTGGTTTTGAATGTTAATGTTCCAGATATCCCCGCTGCTGAATTAAAAGGATATCAAGTAACGCGTTTGGGACAACGACATAAATCTGAACCGGTGATTAAATCCCAAGACCCGCGGGGACGGCCTATTTATTGGGTGGGTCCACCGGGCTTGGCGCGTGATGATGGTTTTGGAACTGATTTTGATGCGGTAAAAAATAATTATGTTTCTATTACACCGTTACAACTTGATTTGACGCGTTATGAGTTAATGGATGAATTATCAGAATGGATCGATGAGGCGGTGACGAAATGAAAACACGTCAGGGAATCGGTATGACTTCTCAGCGTACAAGAAATCGCATGATTGACCGGTTAATGGAGCAGGGAATTAGTAATCATAGCGTTCTTAATATTATGAGAGATATGCCGCGACATTTGTTTATGGATGACGCCTTGTCTAGCCGAGCTTATGAAGATGTTGCACTACCGATTGGCTATAATCAGACGATTTCACAGCCTTATATTGTCGCCAGAATGACCGAGTTATTAGTCGATCATGGGGTAACGGGGCGTGTTTTGGAGATAGGAACCGGGTGTGGTTATCAAGCCGCAGTATTGGCACAAACGGTAGATCAAGTTTATTCAGTGGAACGAATTTCACCGTTGCAAAAGAAAGCCAGTAAATTACTGATGGATTTATCGATTAGGAATATTAAATATTTACACAGCGATGGGGGCTGGGGCTGGCCTGATTTTGCACCTTATGAGGGTGTTTTAGTCTCTGCAGCCCCCACAGAAATTCCGAAAGTTTTGTTGCAACAAATGCAAGTAGGTGCTGCTATGATTATTCCTGTTGGTCCTCAAGGTGGGCAGCAATTACAAAAGGTTGTTAAGACAGCTACGGGTTTTGATATTGAAGATATTGAAGCGGTTAGTTTTGTTCCGTTTGTGCCGGGGAAACAGTAATGTTTTTTGAGCGTTGCTATGAGACGATGCTGTTGTGGGCGCAGCATCGTCATGCGGTTAAGTATTTGTTTATTTTAAGTTTTGCGGAGTCATCTTTTTTTCCATTACCACCGGATGTCATGTTGGCCCCGATGTCCTTATCTCAGCCTAAAAGAGCGCTGTTTTTTGCATTGTTGACTACAGTTGCCTCGGTATTAGGCGGTGTTCTTGGCTATGTGATTGGTTTATATGCCATTGATTGGTTAATGCCATGGTTGCAAGACAGTGTCTATAGCGCATCGTTTATTCGTGTCCAGGGCTGGTTTGAGCAGTGGGGGGTGTGGGCGGTTTTTTTGGCGGGGTTCTCGCCTATTCCCTATAAGGTTTTTACTATCGCCTCGGGTGCTTTTGGGCTGGTTTTTTTACCTTTTGTTGCAGCCTCTATTTTGGGGAGAGGCGCGCGATTTTTTTTAGTAGCTGGCTTGATCAGTTGGGGTGGCGAGCGCTTAGACCGTTTAATTAGACGTTATATGAATATATTGGGATGGCTGTTGGTTGTTATGGTTGCCTTGGCTTATCAGTTTTTTATTTCGTTGAATCAATGAAATCATTATGAAATATAATCAATTAGGGAAAACCGGATTGAGGGTTAGTTCCTTGTGTTTGGGCACCATGACTTTTGGTGAGCAAAATACCGAACAAGAAGGGCATGACCAACTCGATAGAGCGTTAGATTATGGTGTTAACTTTATTGATACGGCTGAAATGTATTCTATTCCGCCCCGTGCTGAAACGTTTGGCCAGACTGAATGTATTATCGGGCGATGGTTTCAACAGCGTAAAAACCGTGATCGGGTTATCTTGGCAACCAAGGTTATTGGTAAAGCCGATGACTTTATGCCGTATGTGAGGGGAGGCTGTACCCGACTCAATAAGCGTAACATTGAATTGGCCTTAAATGATAGTTTGCAGCGTCTTAATACTGATGTCATTGATCTTTATCAAATACACTGGCCAGATCGTAATACTAATTTTTTTGGCCGATTGGAATACCAGCATCAACCCGATGAAAGTGCCGCATCGATTGAAGAGACTCTATCGGTCCTGAATGAGTTGGTCGGGTCAGGAAAAGTAAGAGCGATAGGTGTTTCTAATGAAACAGCCTGGGGTGCGATGGAATATATCCAACTGAGTCAAGGCGGTGTGGGGCCGCGAATTGCCAGCATACAAAATCCTTATAATTTGTTGAATCGAAGTTATGAAGTTGCATTAGCGGAAGTTTCGCATCAAGAGACAGTGGGTTTGTTGGCGTATTCACCGTTAGCATTTGGTGTTTTAAGTGGTAAATATTTACACAACCAACAACCTAAAAATGCACGGCTTTCTTTATTTCCGAGTTATCAGCGGTACTCTAATGCGGTGGCAGTTAAAGCAACAGCGGCCTATGTGAATCTGGCTAAGGAAGCGGGGTTGACGGCGACCCAAATGGCTTTAGCTTTTGTGAGCAGTCGCTCTTTTGTAACCGCGACGATTATAGGTGCCACGTCGCTGGAACAACTGCAGCAAAATCTGGATAGCATAGCGGTCGATTTAAGCGTTGATTTGATAGCGGCGATTGATGCTATTCACCGAAAATGGCCTAATCCGTGTCCTTGAGAGTTATGGATGATTTGGGTTTTTTAGGAAAAAATAATGACGTCAGGTGGAAGACTTCCACCTGACGTCAAAAGGTGCTTTAGTCCCAAGACAAAGCGCCCCCCGTTTGATATTCGGTCACGCGTGTTTCAAAGAAGTTTTTCTCTTTTTTCAGGTCAAGAACCTCGGACATCCAAGGGAATGGGTTTTGAGCGCCGGGGTATTGCTCAGGGAGTCCTATTTGGCTGCAACGACGGTTGGCAATAAAGTGGAGGTATTCCTTAAACATGGGGGCATTTAACCCTAAAATACCGCGTGGCATTGTGTCATAAGCATATTGGATTTCAATGTCTACCGCTTCATGAATAATTTTTATTATTTCTTCCTTAAAGGTTTCGGTCCACAGGTGTGGGTTCTCAAGTTTGATTTGGTTGATGACATCAATACCAAAATTCATATGCATGGATTCGTCGCGAAGAATGTATTGGAACTGTTCTGCTGTACCGGTCATTTTATTGCGTCGACCCATGGACAGAATTTGGGCGAATCCGACATAAAAGAAAATACCTTCAAAGATGACGTAAAAGGCAATGAGTTCGCGTAACAGCATTTGGTCATTTTCAACTGTACCGGTATGAAAATTTGGGTCGCTTAAATGTTGTGTGAACGGAAGCGCCCATTCAGCTTTACGGGCCACGGCAGGAAGTTCTCGGTACATATTGAAAATTTCACCGTCGTCCATGCCTAATGATTCTATGACATATTGATAGGCATGCGTATGCACAGCCTCTTCAAAGGCCTGACGTAAGAGGTATTGACGGCATTCTGGGTTAGTGATGTGGCGGTAGACGGCAAGTACCAGATTATTAGCAACTAATGAGTCTGCCGTAGAAAAGAAGCCAAGGTTACGTTTGATGATCATACGCTCATCTTCAGTTAAGCCGTCTTTACTTTTCCACAAGGCGATGTCAGCAGTCATGTTGACTTCCTGAGGCATCCAGTGATTGGCACAGCCATCAAGATACTTCTGCCAAGCCCAATCATATTTAAATGGTACCAATTGATTCAAATCAGCGCGGCAATTGATGATTTTTTTATCATCGACTTGAATGCGGCGGGCACCCATTTTAATTTTTTCTAGCCCGGTTGTTCCAATGTGTTCTTCGGATGAGGCTGACGCTTCTGGTAATGATTGCGTTGCCGTTTCAATAATAGCGCCTTTAACCTGATTGTTTTCCAGGGTGAGTTCGTTGGTTTCGGGTGGTAGGTTACTACTTAAGTTTGCAAAAGGATCATCATTCCAGTTGTGCATTATTTTATCTCCCTGAATTTTAAATAGAACGGTCGATGAGGTGATGGTAATTTATTGGCATGCTTCACACTCTGGGTCAAGAATTGAACAAACTTTGGGCTCATTACCTGAGTCAGGTGTCACTTGGACTGCGTTTAGTTTATTGTCAGCGAGCGTGCTTTTTTCTACATGTGTTGCGCCCATACTGCGCAGATAATAAGTGGTTTTAAGACCACGCAACCAAGCTAGCTTATAAATGGTATCGAGTTTTTTACCATTAGGTTCGGACATATATAAGTTAAGCGATTGTCCTTGGTCTATCCATTTTTGACGGCGAGAGGCTGCTTCAATAAGCCAGCGGGAGTCGATTTCAAAAGCGGTTGCGTAGAGTTGTTTTAGATCGTCAGGAATACGGGCAATTTTTTGCACACTGCCATCATAATATTTAAGATCATTAATCATGACGTCATCCCAGAGGTTGCGTTTTTTTAATTCACTAACCAGATAAGGATTTACAATGGTAAATTCTCCAGACAGATTAGATTTTACAAATAAGTTTTGATACGTTGGCTCAATCGATTGGGAAACACCACAAATATTGGAAATAGTTGCGGTTGGTGCGATGGCCATGGTGTTTGAGTTACGAATACCATGTTTTTTAATCCGGCCACGTAATTGATCCCAGTTGAGTGTTTGTGACTCATCGACTTGTAAGAATTTGCCGCGGTGTTGTTTTAATAGCGCTATTGAATCAATAGGGAGAATGCTTTGATCCCATAACGAACCTTTAAAGGTTGAATAGGTTCCTCGTTCTTGAGCTAATTCAGAAGAAGCCTCAAGCGCATAGTAACTGATAGCTTCCATCGAACGATCCGCGAAAGTAACCGCGTCTTCAGAGCCATAAGCATGGCCCATTTTATAAAGGGCATCTTGGAAGCCCATGAGCCCTAAGCCAACAGGACGATGCCGTAAGTTAGAGTGTCGGGCTTGTGGAACGCTATAGAAGTTATAGTCAATGACATTATCCAGCATTCGCATAGCTGTTTTGATCGTCCTTTTTAACTTCTCAAGATCTAAGCCTTGTTCTGTTGTATGCGCCGGTAGATTGACTGAGCCTAAGTTGCACACAGCGATTTCACTGTCGGAGGTATTCAAGGTGATCTCTGTGCAGAGATTAGAACTGTGTACGACCCCAGTGTGTTGTTGTGGTGAGCGTAAATTGCAAGGGTCTTTGAAGGTAATCCAGGGGTGACCGGTTTCAAAGAGCATGGAAAGCATTTTTCGCCATAACGACGTGGCCGGTAGACGTTTGAAGTTGGCTATTTCACCGCGATCTGCTTTTTGTTCGTAACGAACATAAGCTTCTTCAAAGGCATCGCCATACAGGTCGTGTAGATCCGGTGTTTCTTCAGGGGAAAACAAGGTCCACTCAGCTTCCTCAGCGATGCGTTTCATGAATAAGTCGGGTACCCAGTTTGCGGTATTCATGTCATGCGTACGGCGGCGGTCATCACCGGTGTTTTTTCGTAGATCAAGAAATTCTTCAATATCCAAATGCCAGCTTTCCAGATAAGCACACATTGCCCCTTTGCGTTTACCGCCCTGGTTAACGGCTACGGCGGTATCATTAGCAACTTTCAGGAACGGGACCACACCTTGTGATTTTCCATTGGTCCCTTTAATGTGTGAACCCATGGCACGGACACGAGTCCAGTCATTGCCTAAACCGCCGGCATATTTTGACAGCATAGCATCATCTTTTATCGCGCTAAAAATACCGTCTAAATCATCGGGGATTGTGGTTAAGTAACAGGATGATAATTGTGGGCGCAGTGTGCCTGAATTAAAGAGAGTCGGTGTTGAACTCATGAAATCGAAACTAGAGAGTAGGTTATAAAACTCAATCGCACGCTCTTCACGATTAATTTCATTAATAGCTAAGCCCATGGCGACGCGCATGAAAAAAACCTGCGGTAATTCAAAACGAGTCTCTTGGTGGTGAATGAAATAGCGGTCGTATAACGTTTGTAGGCCAAGGTAGGTAAACTGTAAGTCACGTTCCGGCTGTAAGGCTTTGCCCAATTGAGTTAAATCGTATTGTTCGAGTGTTTTGTCGAGCAATCCTAAGTCAGCACCGCGTTTTATATAATTTGCAAAAAATGCCGGATACTGTAGAGACATTTCGTGTTGGGTGGCAGTGTGGGTCGATTGATTGATAAATGACAGCGCTTCACTGCGAAAATTGTCCATGAGTAACCGGGCGGCTACAAATGAATAATTCGGTTCTTTTTCGATATGTGAGCGTGCACTCATGACTAATGTTTTACCCACATCATTTTCGGAAACACCATCAAACATGTTGCGTATTGATTCATGGAAAATAATTTCAGGGTCAATATCATCAAGTCCTTGGCAGGCTTCGGCAATGACCTTTTTGAGTCGTTTAGTATCTAGAGTCTTTTTGTTGCCATCAGGGGTCGTGACCGTTAGCGTGATGGCCGTCGGGGCGATATTATTAGCTTGTTTTTTATCGGCACGTAACTTGGCGTGTTCTTCACGGTATAGGACATAGGCGCGGGCCACTTTGTGGTGCTCGCTTCGCATTAGGGCTAATTCGACCTGATCTTGAATATCTTCAATATGAATAGTGCCGCCGCCAGATAAATGACGCGTCAGTGCTGAATTGACTTGCGTTGTTAGGTGGGCAACGTTTTCGTGGATACGATTACTGGCGGCTGCATGTCTACCCTCAATGGCTAGAAAAGATTTGGTAATGGCTACAGAAATTTTATTAGCATCAAAGGCAGTAACTTTACCATTACGTCTGATAACGTGGATTTCACCGGGTGTCATGGCAGTAAATTCCGTTGCAGGCGTCAAGGGTTCTGGAGTTGGGGCCGTGGTTTTTGTTGCTGTGGTTGTCGTTTCTGTTGCCATAAGTCCTCCAAAAAATTAATGCGAAATTCTATCTTTTATATTGCCGGTACTTTAAGAATCATTCGTTATTTGCGGTGATGATTCTTGGTGTTTGAGTTGGCAGTACACGCGGCCTGTCTGTGCTCTATTTCCTGTCATCGGGCGTTGGTGCAATGCACTAAAGTGATTTCAGCGACCACTATAACTGTATTATTCGTTACGGCGAATTATACACTATATTGTGGTTTGTAAATAAAAAAACACCATATAGTGTGTTTTAGTTGTTGTTTTGTTGTGGATAAGTTGTGCCTAATCAGGCTAACTTCTTGGAAAGAAAGGGAAAAATAAAGGCGCTTAAAGAGCGCGGTCGTGAAATAAAAACTACGGGTTATAGGGATAAGAAATTTCTGGTGGCGATGGGTTTTAAATGGGGGGAATTGCACCTTGTCTCTGAGCACTTTGTTGAGTGGTGACAACGTTTTGCTAAGAAACGCGTTAAAATTACATTTATACCGCACTGCTTATAGTTTATGATGTTTTCTGTTTTAATCCGATGATAATATTTCAATAAAAACATTTTTTGCTAATTATAATGACAACGCCCCCTGAGTTTTCACAATCGAATATTTTTAAAGACTGGTTTAAGCGCTTATTGCCTAATCTGCAAGCGGCTAATTTAGCTATTATTTTATTTGCTGGATTTGGTTTGATTTATTTGTTGGCCGATTTATTATTGCCTGTTTTTGCGGCGATTGTGATTGCTTATTTGTTGGAAGGTATTGTCCATTATGCTGAGGCAAAAGATTTACCACGCTTGCCTTGTGTGTTAGTCGTTTTTTCAGCGTTTATTGCCTTTTTAGGGTTTGTTCTGTTTGTGTTGATTCCGATGGTTTATAAACAAACCATCCAGTTGATTGAACGAATTCCGAATATGATTTCAGCGTTACAAATGAAAGTCATGAGTTTGCCGGAGATATATCCTGATTTGGTTAATCAGGATCAGATTCTGGAGATCATGCAATCGTTACAAAGAGAAGTCATTCAGTATGGTCAAGATGTTTTGTCAGTCTCTGCGGCTTCATTGGTGAGTGTTGTTACAGCGGTTATTTTTCTTATCTTACTTCCTGTGGTTGTGTTTTTTCTATTAAAAGATAAAGCAAAAATTTTGGTTTGGTTTGGTCGGTTCTTACCAGAAGAACGGCTATTATCTTTGCGAGTATGGGAGGAGGTTGATATTCAAATTGGTCGTTATATTCGGGGCAAATTTTTTGAGGTGTTACTATTATGGGTTGCGAGTTTTGTGACCTTTAGTATTATTGGCTTAAATTATTCAATGTTGCTGGCTGTTTTTATGGGGTTGTCGGTCATTATTCCCTATGTAGGCGCAACATTAGTGACGTTACCGGTTTTAGGGGTGGCCTTGTTTCAATGGGGTTTTTCTTCTGAGTTTATTTATGCGGCAGTTGCCTATTCGATCATACAGGCGATTGATGGTGTGGTTTTAGTGCCACTATTATTTTCAGAAGCGGTCAATATTCACCCGATAGCGATTATTGTTGCGATTCTGTTTTTTGGTGGCATTTGGGGGATGTGGGGGGTCTTTTTTGCTATTCCCTTGGCAACGGTTGTGCAAGCGGTGTTGACGGCTTGGCCAAAAGTGAAAGATCAGAATGCCGTGTTGTAAGCGTGTTTGTAGGACTGATGTCAGGATCATTTAATGCGTTTGAAACGCTGACTTTAGTTCAGTTCCTTCAGGTGCGCAAGTACGGCATTGACATGCTCTTTGACTCGGACTTTCCGCCATGCTTCAATTAATACGCCGTCTTCATCTATTAGAAATGTACTGCGTTCTATGCCTCTCACTTGTTTGCCGTACATGTTTTTCATTTTAATAACATCAAAAAGGTTACACAGGGTTTCATCGGTGTCAGACAGTAATTCAAAAGGGAATTGATGTTTGGTTTTGAAGTTTTCATGGGTGCGGAGCGTGTCCCTAGAGATGCCAAAGATAATCGTATTATGGGCGGTAAATTCTGCGATATGATCGCGAAAATTTTGCCCTTCAGTCGTACAGCCCGGGGTATTATCTTTTGGGTAAAAGTAAAGGATGATCTTTTTTCCCCGTAAATCTGATAGTTTTATGGCGGTGTTGTTAGTGGCGGAAATTTCAAAATCAGTAACGCGCTTTCCAATGGCAAGGGTTGGCATAGTTCAATCAAATAGTAGCAAAAAAGATAATGAAAGGTTCAGCGTATCATCATACCGCGATACTAACTATTTGGGGGATAAGTTTAGATCACTATTTTTAATATTGTTCAGGCAATGAATTCATTTCCAGAAAGTCTCGTGCCATAGTATTATTTGGGTGGCGATGGGTGCTGTGGTGGTTAATTTAGAATAGTTAATAGTGTCTTTGTTACAGGTGCTCTAAAAGGAAGAGGTGGTAAAGATGAAAGATAAGAACAATCAGGATGATGGAAAGGGTGAAGAATTTCCAGCGTTTGATTATGAAGTGCCAGATTCTGTTACTTTGAAAGAAGAAGTTAGTGAGCGTAATCAGGACGATAAAGTGCATGTAGAGAATTTGCAACGAGAAACAGACGAAGCACTACTCCGACTAGATGGGCGAATGCAGAGTTACGAAAGGCAGAGTATTGAAAAAAGTCAGATAGCAAGTACAAGGGCATTGACGTTGTCATGGGTTAATATGATTTTACTTATTGTTTTTGTTTTTTTAGGTGCTTCGCTGTATCCGCAGGTCAATACACTGATTAATCAGGGTTCCTCAGAGAATTTAATCGGATTGGCGGAGAAGCAAAACAATTTATCGTATAAGATTCAGTTATTATCAGAGCAGGTCGAAAGTGTTTTTAAAACGGCTAAGGTATCATCTGATCCGGTTGTTTCTTTAAAGACTATTGCTCAAGTGGAAGCACGCTTGTCGCAATTGGAAGAAAGCGCTAAGGCGTTAGCTCCAGTGGTTAATGATCGGTTAGTGATAGAGCAACCGGTCACAGGGCAGTGGATTGTCAGTTTGTTTTCTTTTAAAGAAGAAGCGGTAGCGCAGCAGCAGGCGATGAAATTATTAGAACAAGGTATACAAGTGGCAATTTCGGCGGTGCAAGTGACGGGCGTAACGTGGTATCGGCTTTATATTGGTGGCTTTGCCGGTAAAAAGGATGCTGAGGCTTATGCGGAACAAATCCGAGCATCGTTGGGTCTTAAACTCGCTTGGGTGGCTCAGGTGGAATAGGGCGTACTGTTAACAATGTAAGAGGCGGCTTATTAATGAACATCGTTATTTGCTTTTTCGGGAGGCTTTAGTCATGGCTAAGAAACTGGTAGTAGCGATATCATCGCGAGCACTTTTTGATCTGGATGAATCTCATCATATTTTTGAAACGGAAGGAAAAGACGCCTTTTGTCGTTATCAGATTGAGCATGAAAATAAGGCGCTTGAACCTGGTTTTGGTTACCGGCTGGTTAAAAAATTACTCTCACTTAATGATTGTTTCCCTGATGAGCCGTTAGTTGAAGTTATTTTGATTTCACAAAATAGCGCCGATACGGGATTGCGTATTTTTAATGCAATAGCCGCTCACAACCTTACAATAACGCGCGCTGTTTTTTCTAGTGGCCGCTCACCCTATCTTTATATTCCGGCTTTTGAGGCGGATCTTTTTCTATCAGCCAACGCTGACGATGTGGTCAATACCTTAAATGCCGGCTATGCGGCAGCGACTATTTTATCCCCGGCAAGCAGTGATAAACACCCGGATCAATTACGGATTGCATTTGATGGCGATGCCGTTTTATTTTCAGATGAATCAGAGCGAATTTTTCAAGAACAAGGGCTTGCAGCATTTACGGAGAATGAACGCCTAGCAGCTGATCAGCCGTTAAGTGGAGGTCCATTTAAGAATTTTTTGGCAGCGTTACACCGGGTGCAAAGTCATTTTGGTGAGGGGACGGTGCCTATTCGAACGGCCTTGGTGACAGCGCGTGCAGCGCCTGCGCATGAGCGTGTTGTCCGTACATTTAGAGCCTGGGATATTCGAATTGATGAGGCGATGTTTTTAGGAGGGCGAGAAAAAGGGCCTTTTTTGGACGCGTTTGGTGCGGATATTTTTTTTGATGATCAAAAGGGGCATTGCGATTCTGCGGGAAAACATGTGGTTTCAGCCCATGTCCCGCACGGTATCACGAATCAGAAAAAATAAAGTCTATTCTGACTCGGGTGTTGATTGAAGGTTAATCACTGTTTTAGCTGGTTTCCCGGGTTGTTCTTGTACTAATTGTGGAACCAGATACCCCGGAAGGATGTTTCTAAGGGCATTGACTAATCTGATGGCTTCTTCTTTGGGAACATTAAAATGCTGTGTGCCCGTGACCTTGTCGAGTAAGTGGAGGTAGTAGGGCTGAATATTGGCCTCGAACAGTGTTTCGCTGAGTTGCGCCAAGGTTTCAACGGAATTATTGATATTTCTTAATAACACGGACTGATTAAGAACGGTGTATTCATTTTGAATGAACTGTTTCGTGATAGTTTGAACAGAATGATCTATTTCATTGGGGTGATTGCAATGTAATACGATAATGATTTTTTTGTCCGTTTGGTTTAAGAGGCTTATAAGTTCGGGAGTAATACGTTCTGGTAAAACAATAGGGACACGACTATGAATACGGATGCGTTTGAGGTGCTTTATTTTTTTTAAGGCGCTAAATAACTGTTTTAAGCGTGCGTCGTTAAGAATGAGTGGGTCGCCGCCACTCAGAATGATCTCGGAAATACTCGGGTGTTTTTGTAAATAATCAAGGGCGCTGCTTTGGGCGTCTCGGCGGAGGTGCTGTTCAGCATAAGGGAATTCTTTTCGAAAACAATAGCGGCAATTAATGGCGCAGCTTCCGGTGTTGATAAGTAATGCTCGGCCATGGTATTTATGGATAATGCCGCGGCCAGCAATAGCGTTGAGGTCGCCGACCGGATCGTTGTTGTAGTGTATATCACTGAGAAGTTCGTGGCTAATAGGCAGTATCTGAAGGAGCAAGGGGTCTTTAGGGTCATTTTTTTTGATGCGGTTAGCGTAACTGCGTGGCACGCGCAATGAAAATTTTTCAGAAGCTTGTTGAGAAACCGGAAGGTCCTTGGGGTTTAGGTTTAGGAATTGGCAGAGCTCGGTTATATCGGTAAAGGCCCTTGCTAATTGCTGTTGCCAGTTTTGCGAAGTGCTTTGGGTTGATAACATAGACACGGTAGTAATAGTTAGAGGCTTTGTAGATAGAGGGGTGTTGGATTAAAAGGAGCATTTAATGTGCGTAGACGATATAACAAAGTATTGTGCGTTAGCAATAATTTTATTTCTTTAGGGTGGGATAAATAGCCGTTTGCCGTTAGAGGGATTATAATGTTGCATTTTGACGTATATTCTAAGAGGGTATCATGGCCAGTTACAGTACCAATGAATTTAAAGGGGGATTAAAAATCATCCTTGATAATGATCCTTGTTCAATTATTGAGAATGAGTTTGTTAAACCTGGAAAAGGGCAAGCTTTTAGCCGTGTTAAAATCAGGAATTTGAAAACGGGTCGTGTGATAGAAAGAACGTTTAAATCCAGTGAATCTGTTGAAGCGGCCGATGTTGTTGAAATTGAAATGCAGTTTCTTTATAACGATGGAGAGTTTTGGCATTTTATGGTGCCTGATACATTTGAGCAATACTCCGCCGATGAAAAAGCTCTGGGTGATGCGAAAATATGGCTCAAGGATCAAGATGTTTGTACGGTGACTTTGTGGAATGATCAACCGTTGTCCATTACACCGCCTAATTTTGTAGAATTGACTATTACCGAAACAGACCCGGGTTTAAAAGGAGATACGTCAGGGGGCGGTGGAAAACCGGCAACATTGGAAACCGGTGCCGTTGTTCGGGTGCCTTTATTTGTTCAGATAGGTGAGCTTATTAAGGTTGATACCCGTAAAGGGGAATATGTTGGGCGATCAAAGGAATAATAGCGACCTTTTTTGGGGGCCGAGTTGTTCGCTTGAGATATTGCAGTTACGAGCACAGGTTTATGCTTCAATTAGGGCGTTCTTTAAACATCGGTGTGTTTTGGAAGTTGAAACGCCGTTGTTAAGCCAAGCGAGTGGTACTGAGCCGACTATTCAGTTTTTTGAAACGCACGATCAGAGTGGATTAAAACAGCAAGCGTTGTTTCTTCAAACGTCACCAGAATTTGCCATGAAGCGGTTGCTGGCAGCTAGTAGTGGCTCTATTTTTCAATTATGTAAGGCGTTTAGACAAGGTGAAGTGGGGCGGTTTCATAACTCTGAATTCACCTTATTGGAATGGTATCGTGTCGGCTTTGATCTTGAGGCGCTCATGGAAGAAACGGCTGAGTTGTTGGTGACTTTATTACCTTCATTAGCTAACCAGAAAACGCTTAAGGTGCCTTATAAGGCAGTCTTTAAAGATGCCGTCGGCGTGGATCCTTTATTGGCATCGGTAACCGATTTTAGTGCCGCAGCGGATCGGTTTGAGTTGCCGGATGCTAAGTCAATTTGCGGTCAGGATCGCTCAACATGGTTAGATTTTTTGTTTTCTTGTGTGGTGCAACCGGTTTTAGTTAACACGCCTCTGGTGATGGTTTATGACTACCCAGCCTGTCAAGCATCACTGGCACGATTGAAACGAGATGACAAAACGGTGTGTGAACGTTTTGAGGTTTTTGTTAAGGGTATTGAATTAGGCAATGGTTTTTTGGAGTTGACCGATCCTGTGGAACAGAATCGTCGATTTGATCGTGAGATAGCGCATCGCCAACAACGTGGTTTGCCAGCGGTAGTTAAAGATCAACGGTTGATCGCAGCGCTTGAAAAGGGGTTGCCTCATTGTTCAGGAATTGCCTTAGGTATTGATCGGTTGTTAATGTTGCGGGCAGGGGTTGATGATATCTCTGAGGTGTTGTCTTTTGGCTTTGGCAGGGCTTGATTATTTGCCGCTAACAAGCCGATTATAGTGTTATATTACGTTATAATTTTTGAGTATTCTATTCTAATGGGTCGTATTAAAACGTCATTCTTATGAAAGCAGTTATAGCTCTTATTTATCTTGTGTTAGCTTTTGCGGTGATCGCACCGCTGAAAGCTGAAGATTCTTTTGTTGTTGAGGAAATAAAAGTTAATGGCCTGCAGCGTATTGCCGCCGGGACGGTTTATAATTATTTGCCGGTTACCGTGGGCCAGCGTTTTTATTTAAATCAAATAGCACCGACCATGAAGAGGTTGTTTAAAACGGGTTTTTTTAAAGATATTAATCTGGTTCGGGAAGGTAATGCCTTAGTGATTAATGTTATAGAACGACCCTCCATTGCGAGGATTATTTTTAAAGGTAATATTGATTTAAGCGATGAAGTATTAGAGGAAGCGTTGACTAAAATTGGGTTATCTGAAGGGAAGGTTTTTAACCGCCAAGTGCTCGAGCAAGTCGAGAAAGAGTTGCGGCGGCAGTATTTTAGTCAGGGTAAATATGGCCTGCGATTAGAGACCGAGGTTGCCAACCTGACGCGTAATCGTGTAGCAATCAAGGTTGAAATATCGGAAGGCAGCGTTGCCACGATTAAGAAAATAAATGTGGTGGGTAACAGTCAGTTTGATATGGTGGAGTTACTGGATGAGTTTGAACTGACAACTTCTAATTGGTTGTCTTTTTATACCAAAGATGACCAGTATTCCAAACAAAAGTTGGGTGCTGACTTGGAGCGATTGAGTTCTTATTATTTGGATCAGGGTTACATTAATTTTAAAATTGACTCCACACAAGTTGCGATAACGCCGGACAAGAAGTCTATTTATATTACCGTTAATATTGATGAGGGTGATTTATTCACGTTAGATAAGGTTCGATTAACCGGTAATTTGGTTGTAAGTCCCGAAGAACTCATTCAGTTAGTGAGCGTCGGCCCTGAAGAAGTATTTTCACGCAAACGTGCCACGGAAACGTCTAAAAGCATTTCGGATCGATTAGGGGAAGAAGGGTATGTGTTTGCCAATGTCAATATGATTCCGGAGATTAATAATGATCGCAAGACGATTGATATGACTTTTTTTGTTGATCCCGGTAAGAAAGTGTATGTGCGTCATGTCAATATTACCGGTAACACGACCAGTCGAGACGAAGTGTTGCGCCGTGAAATGCGGCAAATGGAGTCGGCTATTGCTTCGACAACAAAAATTGAGCGTTCTAAAGTGCGCTTGCAACAATTGGGCTTTTTTGAGCGAGTGATGGTAGAGACACCGCCGGTTGTGGGGGCGGCTGATGAAATTGATGTTAATTATAAGGTGCTTGAAAGGGCGTCCGGTAATTTGATGGCTGGATTTGGCTTTTCACAAACACAAGGGTTAGTTTTAAATGCCAGCGTGTCGCAGAACAATGTCTTGGGCTCTGGAAAACGTGTTGATCTTAATTTTAATAACAGTGATGTGATGACGGTCTACAGTTTTGGTTTTTATAATCCTTATTTTACCGATGAGGGCATCAGTTTAGGCTATAACCTGAATTGGCGTGAAATGAATTCACGTAATGCAAATACCGCCTATTATACGATGGATACAGCAGGTGCTTCGATGAACTTTGGTATTCCAATCAATGAAACCGATAGGCTGCGCTTTAATATAGATGTTAATCAGCAAAAATTAAAAGATTATAACGTCTCGAGTTCTGTCGGTATTGCGATCAATGAATTAGGGAGTGATGGTAGTTATACGACTTTTGGTGGCGCGATTGGCTGGAGTCATAATACGGTTAATAGTGCTATTTTTCCAACCTCCGGGCGCCAGCAACGGCTCTCGGTTTCAGCAACAGTACCCGGTAGTGATATTACTTATTTCAAATTAGGCTATAAGCATCAGGAATATTTTCCGGTTGCTAAAGATTTAACCTTTCGTGTTAAAGGCGAAATTTCCTACGGGGATGGCTATGGCGATACGAAGGAGCTACCGTTCTTCCAGAATTTTTATGCCGGGGGTGTGCAAACACTGCGGGGTTTTAATGATAATACCGTGGGTCCAAAAGATAGCGAAGGGCGACCTTGGGGTGGTTCGACCAAGGTCTTAGGCAATGCAGAACTGTTGTTTCCGGTGCCCTTTTTTGAAGATAACCAATCGATGCGCTTAGGAACCTTTTTGGATGCGGGGATGGTCAGTGATGGCGGCTTTGATACCGAGTATATGCGATTCTCATTTGGCTTGTCGGGAACCTGGTTGTCGCCTTTTGGGGCGATTACGGTGAGTGCTGCGATGCCGATGAATACAAAAGAAACTGATGATGAGCAAAGATTTCAATTTTCCATGGGCTCAAATTTTTAAATTTAGTGAGTGGGTATGTTAATATTTATCCCAATCTAAGGTTATAAAAAAATTTAACTACGAAAAAACTTCGAGGATAAGATGAGTAGATATTTAGTGGTTGTAATGGGTTTATTGCTGTTTTCAGGAATGGCCAATGCGGAGTTGAAAATTGGTTATGTCAACATACTAAAAGTGCTGGATAAGGCGCCGCAAATGCAAGTTGCGAAAAAAAGTTTAGAGAAAGAGTTTGCGCCCCGTGAGAAACACCTGCAGGCCCAACAGAAAGAAATTAAAGCGTTAGAAGATAAATTAAAACGTGATGCCAGTATTATGAGCGAATCTGAAAAGCGCAAAATAGATCGTGAAATTCTGACCAAAACACGTGACGCAAAACGTTCTATGGGGGAATTCAGAGAAGATTTTTCTCGTCGTCGTAATGAGGAGTTGGAGAAATTACAACGCCAAATATACGAAGCAAGTCAGGCTTTAGGTAAAGAAGAGGGTTTTGATTTGTTAATTCGTGATGGTGTGTTGTTTGTGGGTGAAAAGACGGATGTCACTGAATTGGTTCAGAAGAAATTGGCGGCAATGAAAGGGAATTGAATAGTTCTTTAGTCACAGCGTATTTATACGCTGTTAATGAGGCGATATTTTTTACAGATAAATAAGGAAAATTGACGTTGGATATTCATGAAATTCAAGAGTTTTTGCCGCACCGCTACCCATTCTTAATGGTTGACCGGGTCGTTGAATGTGAGCCTGGTAAACGATTATTAGCGATTAAGAATGTAACTTACAACGAGCCTTTTTTTCAGGGTCATTTTCCGCATCAAGCTATTATGCCGGGTGTCTTAATTATGGAAGCTTTAGCGCAAGCAACAGGTTTATTAGCATCAAAGAGTGTTTCTGATGAATTAGGGCGTGGTGTGACCTATTACTTGGTAGGTTTGGATAAGGCACGATTTAAACGTCCGGTTGTTCCAGGGGATCAATTGCAATTAGAGGTTATATACCTTAAGAATAAACGTAATATTTGGTCGTTTTCCTGTCGTGCAGAAGTCGACGGCGAATTTGTGGCCAGTGCTAACATTATGTGTGCAGCATCGAGGGCAGATGATTGATAGAAAATAGTGCTGTTGTTGATCGTAATGCTGAGATTGAAGAAGGGGTATCTATTGGTGCCTTTTCAATTATTGGACCCGATGTTCAAATAGGAAAAGGGACGGTGATAGGTCCCCATGTGGTGATCAAAGGCCCCGCCACCTTAGGTGAAGAGAATCGAATTTTTCAATTTACTTCGATTGGTGAAGACCCACAAGATAAAAAATATGCGCAGGAACTGACGCGGCTTGAAATAGGTGACCGAAATACCGTGCGTGAGTTTTCAACGATTCACCGCGGAACGCAGCAAGATCAATCAATAACCCAGATTGGTCATGATAATTTATTTATGGCTTATACGCATGTGGCGCATGACTGTGTGGTGGGCAATCATGTGACGATGGCTAATGGTGCATCATTAGCGGGGCATGTACGCTTAGATGATTATGCTATTTTGGGTGGGTTTACCTTGGTTCACCAGTTCACCAAAATTGGTCGTTTAAGTTTTTCGGCTATGGGCAGTGCGATTACCCAAGATGTTCCTCCTTTTGTTATGGTGGGCGGGCGGCCGACACGTCCGCATGGTATTAATTCTGTGGGTATGGAGCGCTCTGGCTCCAGCCCTGAAGTGACCCAACAAATAAGGCGGGCCTATAAAATTTTGTATAAATCTAACTTAAAGTTAGAAGATGCTATTGATGAAATGGAAGAAATAGCGGGTGAGTGTACAGAATTGTCTCATATGGTTAATTTTTTGCGTAATGTCACCCGTGGCATTCTTCGTTAATTTGCGTGGATCCAGAAGCGTCAATTGTTGCCGGTATTGATGAGGTAGGGCGAGGCTGTATTGCAGGCCCAGTTGTGGCAGCTATTGTTATTCTAGACCCTGATAACCCCGTAGTGGGGCTGCAGGACTCAAAGACTATTTCTCCCGGGCGGCGTGCAATACTGTCACAGTGTATTTTAGAGAAGGCCTTAGATTGGAGCATAGGACGAGCCGAAGTCAGTGAGATAACATCGATCAATATTCTACAGGCAACGTTATTAGCGATGCGGCGGGCTTATCAGGGCTTACACATCACCCCTGATTGGGTTTGGGTGGATGGTAACCGTTACCCTGATATTCCTTGTCAAGGGGATTCAGTTGTACAAGGGGATCAATTGATTGCTGAGATATCAGCAGCCTCTATTATTGCAAAAGTACACCGTGACCGGGAGATGAATTTTTATGACGTTCTTTTTCCAGGGTATTGTTTTTCCAAACACAAGGGCTATCCGACCCAGCATCATGTGCAACAGCTCAAGGATTTAGGCGTAACCGCCGTTCATAGGCCTACGTTTACCCCTGTTAATAGTTTAATTGTTAAGGCAATGTAGAGTGAACGTCGTCCTTGATGGGGCGCTGAAATTACCAGTCTTCTCATTCATTTAATCAAAGGTATAGGATAAATACAGTGGCGGTGGCAGTTGATTTTATTCATTTAAGGGTTCATTCGGAATTCTCATTGGTTGATGGCATCGTTAAAATTAAGCCATTGATGGGGCGCCTGACTGAGCTGACTATGCCGGCTGTGGCATTAACTGAACAAAGTAACTTATTTTCATTAGTTAAATTTTACTGTGCGGCACAAAAGGCAGGGATTAAGCCCATTATAGGGGTGGATATTTGTCTTTATAATGATGCTGATTGTGCTGTGCCCTTCAAGATGACCTTGTTAGCACAGAATTATAGTGGTTATATGAATCTGTCTGCTTTAGTTTCACGCGCCTATCAGGAAGGTCAATATCAGGGTGTCCCCATGATTAAGGGTGAGTGGCTAAGAGCCTTATCTGGGGGCCTAATTGTACTATCGGGTGCGGCTGACGGTGATATTGGCCAAGCATTAGTGGCTGGTAATGATGAACTGGCAGAATGTTTGGCTAAACAGTGGCAAGCGGTTTTTCCGGGTCGTTTTTATTTAGAAATTCAACGGCTTGGAAAGGCTGATGAAGAAACTTACATCGCCCGTGTGTTATCGCTGGGAGCTAAGGCTTTATTACCTGTGGTGGCGACCAATAATGTTAGGTTCTTGAAGGCCGAAGAATTTAATTCTCATGAAATACGGGTTTGTATCAATCAGGGGCGTGTGCTGGATGATAGCCGAAGACCCAAAGAATATACCCCGCAGCAATATCTCCGCAGTACCGAAGAAATGGTTGAGTTATTTGCTGATATTCCAGAAGCTTTAGAAAATACGGTAGAAATTGCCAAGCGCTGTAACTTAGAGCTGACACTGGGCAAGAGTTTTTTGCCTGATTTTCCAGTGCCTGAAGGGTTGACGCTCGCGGAACATTTTATCGCCTTGTCAAATCAAGGATTAGCAGAGCGTCTTAAAAAAATTTTTGCAGACAAGCAAGCAGCCTCAAATGAACAGGTTCAGGTGTATCAAAAACGACTTGATGATGAGTTGGGCGTTATCATTGAGATGGGTTTTCCCGGTTATTTTTTAATTGTTGCCGACTTTATTCAATGGGCAAAGGATAATGCAATTCCCGTGGGTCCGGGGCGTGGTTCTGGGGCGGGGTCCTTGGTGGCCTATGTTTTGAATATTACAGATTTGGACCCGATTGAATT
The DNA here is from genome assembly GCA_012965425.1 of Methylococcaceae bacterium. Taxonomy (GTDB): domain Bacteria; phylum Pseudomonadota; class Gammaproteobacteria; order Methylococcales; family Methylomonadaceae; genus OPU3-GD-OMZ. The sequence goes on along the minus strand of DTSI01000154.1, from coordinate 681 downwards.
TGATTTGTTGTTTGAGCGGTTCCTAAATCCTGAGCGGATTTCAATGCCGGATTTTGATGTGGATTTTTGTATGGAGCGACGTGATGAAGTGATTGCTTATGTGGCACAGCGTTATGGTCGGGATCATGTTTCACAGATTATTACCTACGGTACGATGGCGGCAAAAGCGGTTGTTCGTGATGTGGGTCGAGTTTTAGGGCATCCGTATGGGTTTGTTGATCATTTAGCTAAATTAATTCCCTTTGAATTAGGCATGACTTTGACCAAGGCACTGGAAGATTCAGAGGCGCTCCGAAAATTATATGAAACGGATGAAGAAGTTAAATCTTTAATTGGTTATGGCCTTTCTTTAGAGGGCACTGTAAGGAATGCTGGAAAACATGCCGGCGGTGTGGTTATTTCACCCACGCCGTTAACTGACTTTACCCCACTTTATTGTGAGCAAGGGGGCGATAATTTAGTAACCCAATTCGATAAGGATGATGTTGAAAGTGTGGGTCTGGTCAAGTTTGATTTTTTAGGTTTACGTACGTTAACGATTATCGATTGGACGGTTCAGGCAATCAATAAAACGCGCCAACAAAATGATTTACCGGTCCTTGATATTACTGAATTACCGTTTGATGATATAGCAACATTTGAATTGTTGAAAAGTGGTCAGACCACGGCTGTTTTTCAATT
>DTSI01000153.1 GCA_012965425.1 Methylococcaceae bacterium | reverse complement strand
AAACTACAATAGCCCATTGGATTTTTAGCTAAGTACTGTTGGTGCTTTTCTTCGGCGTAGTAAAAAATGGGCGCGCGCGTTATTTCGGTAGTGATCGGGGCGGAGATGCCGGCTTGAGCAAGTTGATGTTGGTAGCGTCTTTTTGCATCTTCGGCTTGGCTTTGTTGCGTATTGCTGTGCGTGAAAATAACAGAGCGGTATTGTGTGCCTATATCGTTGCCTTGGCGCATACCTTGGGTAGGATTGTGATTTTCCCAAAAAAGAGTCAATAACTGCGGATAGGTGACCAAGGCAGGGTCAAAGAGGATACGAACCACTTCCGCGTGGCCGGTACGGCCGGTACACAATTCAGCGTAATTTGGGTTGGGTGTCAGACCACCGGCGTAGCCTACAGCCGTGGTGAAGATGCCGGACTGTTGCCAGAATAACCGCTCTGCCCCCCAAAAACAGCCCAAGCCAAAAAGTGCATATTCTAATGTCTCGGGGAACGGTGGTTTTAAAGCGTGGCCGGTAATCATATGCGTGGCGTTAATGGGCATTTCATGGGTCCGTCCTGAGGGTGCCGTCAGAGGGTCTTGCTCATCTATTGCTTTCATCGATTAGTTCTTTGTGGTTACTTATGCTTTATACTAACAGTTTTGATAATGGCAAAATACTATTCAAATGACAGATCAAGATACCTTACGCCGTTTTATTTTTGAGCAGGCAGGTGTTCGAGGCGAATGGCTTAAATTAACCGATAGTTGGCAAGCTGTCAGTGATAATCATGCCTATCCTCCGGTGGTGAAAGAACAGTTGGGACATGCGGTCGCGGCGGCAACGCTGTTGGCAGCAACCATTAAATTTAACGGTGCACTGGTTTTACAAGCGCAAGGAGAGGGCTCTCTTAAAGCTATTGTTGCGCAGTGTACGCATGATCGCTGTATTCGTGGTTTGGCCCGGTATCGTGAGCCTGTGGTTGCCGGGGGACTCAGCCAATTGTATGGTTCAGGACGGTTGGTGCTCACGATTGAGACGGAGCGGAAGAAACCTTATCAAGGGATTGTCTCCTTAGACGGTGAGAATTTGGCGCAGGCTTTGGAAAACTATTATCAGCAGTCCGAACAGTTACCAACCCGGTTGTGGTTGTTTGCTAATGAAACGACGGTCAGTGGTTTGTTCCTACAAGCATTACCGGCAGCGTCGGGTTTTGGTTCTGATTGGGAGCGTATTGTGATGTTAGCCGATACCATTCGCGCTGAGGAATTACTTGATTTATCGTGTGAAGCCGTATTACATCGCTTGTTTCATGAGGAAACGCTGCGGTTATTTAAGGCCGAACCTATACAGTTTAAATGCAGTTGTTCGAATGGAAAAATTGAGCGAACTTTAAAAAGTTTAGGGCGAGCCTCGTTAGAGGAAATTTTAGAAGAGCGGGATGCTATTACGGTTGATTGTGAGTTTTGTAATCAACAATACCACTTTGACCGGGTTGATATAGAACTTCTCTTAGTGCCCGAGATTGACCTTGGAACTTCAAAAATAAGCCACTGATGGGTAGGCGTTTAATACGATTGACGTTCAGGAGCCTGTTGGTTTCAGTATTGCTCAGTAGTTTAACGGGTTGTGTTTGGTGGCGGTTATACCAGGTGTATAACCAGATGGCTGATTTTGATGCGCATTTTTCAGTACAAGTCGATGAATCATTTACCTTACGATTTCAGGACCCTGTCGTTTACAGTGAGGATTTTATTTTTCTGGCCAAGTTACAGCCGAGTCGGAAACTGGAACAAGGTGAGCGGATAAGTTGGCAGTATCATTTTAGAAAAGTCGACCGTGATAATCAGCCACTCAGTCCAGATGTTGCCTTTACCTGGACCTTGTTTTTTAATGCTGACAATCGTCTTGAGGCCGCAGCATTATCACCGATTTTCTTAAAAATAGTGCCGCCGGCCTTTCTTGAGGCTTCTATTCGTTCGATTGCCGGGGCGGCTATCAATGCAACGGAGCGGCAATTAAAGGCGGATGTGTCTAAAATAGCCAAATTAACAGTGCCTGTGCCGACTAAAAATACTATTTTAGCAGTTTTAGGCGCGCCCATTGCGCGCGAAAAATCGCCGACGGCTGAGGTGCTGAGTTTCAGGTTTTTATTAGCGAGTCCAGATATTGAACCGGGGTATGAGTCGCGGGCTATCTCTACCGTGAAGCTAACCTTTGACCCTAAAACGGAGCAGTTACTACGAATGTCCGGGCGTTACGCTGGCCTTAAAATTGCTATTAATTATCAGAAGTTAACATCCTTATAAATGTATGCACCGGATTGTCAAGCTTAAGGTCATTACTGAAATCGCTGAAAAAGCGGGTGCTATAACGTTAGCTTGGTATCAGAAAGAAGTTGCGGTGGATTATAAAGCAGATCAGTCGCCGGTCACCGCGGCGGACTTGGCGGCTAATCATTTTATTTGTCAGGCATTGCGTGAGCGATATCCTGAGATTCCGTTGTTATCTGAAGAAAATAAAGCAGTGTCTTATAGCGAGCGGGCAGAATGGGAAACCTTTTTTTTGATTGATCCGATCGATGGCACTAAGGAATTTATTAATCAAAGCGATCAATTTACCGTTAATATCGCCTTGATTCATCGCGGTGTGCCGGTGCTCGGTGTCGTTTATGCGCCGGCCTTAAAGGCGATGTATACTGCCTGCCAAGGGCAAGGGGCTTTTAAAAATGGCCGGAGGCTGCCTTTTAAGAAAAACGCCAAGCCAGATCAGTCATTAACCGTCGTTGCCAGTAAAAACCATTTGTCGGTTGAAACCGAGCAGTTTATAAAAGGCCTGACAGAAAGCACTGAAAAGGTAACGATGAAGGCGATAGGAAGTTCGCTGAAATTGTGTTTAGTCGCTACCGGTGAAGCTGACCTGTATCCCCGGTTGGGTCCGACGATGGAGTGGGATACGGCAGCCGCCCACGCCGTTGTGTTGGCCGCCGGCAAACAAGTCTTGCAATTTGGCACCGATAAGCCGCTGGTCTATAACAAGGCTGATTTATTGAACCCTTGGTTTATTGTGCAATAAAAAATACCTTTTTCTGCGCTTTTTTGTGTTGGTCCTAGTGGTGACGTTGAACGATAACGTACAAGAGTGGTTCTTTTTTTGGTCAGTTATGGGTGAATTTCACGTATAATCTTTGGTTTTTTTACGCTTCGATTGTTTAACAATGCTGAGAGTTTTGTTGTTTGTTTGTTTTGGGTTTATCGCTATTGCCGCGAGGGCGGGGGCGGTGGAAAATCTGGCGGTGATTCAAGTGACCGCCTCACCGGTTATGTCTCATGGAATTGATGCGAGTAAAATAGCTGCGAATATTCAGTCCGTTTCTGCCGAGCAGTTAGAGGCGGCGCAGAGTCTATCGTTGGCTGATTATATGAATCAGCATATGGCCAGTGTTTTTGTTAACGAGGCACAAAGTAATCCGCTGCAACCGGATGTTTATTATCGCGGTTTTTCAGCATCGCCGTTGTTAGGTTTGCCGCAAGGATTGTCAGTTTTTTTAAATGGAGTCCGTTTTAATGAGCCTTTTGGTGATACCGTCAATTGGGATTTAATTCCCGAAAACGCCATTGATTCGATGGCCTTAATGTCAGGGTCTAATCCGTTGTATGGACAAAATACCTTAGGGGGTGCGATTGCAATTAAAACAAAAACAGGCTTTTCAGCGCCTGAGCAGTCGTTAGAAGTTTATGGGGGCAGTTGGGATCGACACTCTGAAGAATTAACCAGCGGTGGTCATAATGATTCCTTCGGGTATTTTTTTGATATTAAGGATTTTGCTGATTCGGGCTGGCGCGATCATTCCAGAACCCTTGCCAGGCAAGGTCTTGGCACGTTAAGTTGGCGAGGGCACCACGGTGAGATGGATTTAACCTTGGCTGCAACGGATAATAAAATGATTGGCAATGGCGTTATTCCCATTCAATTGTTAAATGAATCCAGTAAGGCTATTTTTACCCACCCGGATCAAACTATTAATCGGTTATTTTTTAGTGAGCTATCTGGGAAATTTGATTTAACCGATCAGATTGAACTAAGTGGTAATGCCTATTTCAGGCAGAACCGAAATAAAACCTTTAACGGTGATGATTCTGATTATACGGCTTGTGACGACATTGATGATGGGACCTGGACTACAGAAGATTGTAATACAGAAGTAAAAGCTGGATTTTTAGCCACGACTGAATATGAGGATAGCAAACCTGAATACGGGAAAGTTTATGATTTAAACGGTCTTCAGATTGCTGACAGCGTGAGCCACAGCGGCACCATTAACACCTCAAAAACCCTGCAAAGAAGCCGTGGTGGTGCCATACAAACAGTCGTGGAAACGGCCTTGGCAGCGGATATTGATAATCTGTTAACGGTCGGTGCAGGCTACGATTATGCGCGCATAAACTTTGCTCAGGACACGCAGTTGGCGGCCTTAACCGCAAACCGGGGCGTTGTCGGGACAGGAACTTATGTGCAAGGTCAGCGGGTTCGACTCAATATTTCATCAGCAACATACAGCGCTTTTTTGAGTGATTATTTGACCTTGCCTTATGGGTTAACGCTTTCAGCGGGCGGGCGTTATAATCACACCCGAATTGAAATGCGCAATCAATATATTGTTGCAACCGATAAGTTATCGGGAACGCATCATTTTGAGCGTTTTAATCCCATGGTAGGTTTTACTTTTGAGGCTTTTGCCGATACTACGCTTTATGGGAGTTATTCAGAGTCTTCAAGGGCGCCAACGCCGAGTGAATTAACCTGTGCCGATGAGAATGACCCGTGTAAATTACCCAATGGCTTCGTTGCAGACCCACCGTTAGATCAGGTGGTAACCAAAACGTATGAGGGCGGTGTTAGAGGCTTTATAGACAGTGCTAACGGTCAGGGGGAGATGGCTTGGAATTTAGGCTACTTTTATGCGGTCAATCACGATGATATTCAATTTATTGTGGAGGGCGACAGCACGACGGAAGGTTATTTCAAGAACATTGGTCAAACGCGACGTTATGGAATTGAGGCCGGTTCTGATATTCATTATCAGCGGTTATTCAGTACGATGGATGACTGGCAGGTAACCCTGAATTATACCTATCTCAGAGCGCAGTATTTAGACAGTTACAGTATTCATGATCCCAGGGTCGGCGGCGATGATTTAGGTGGTGTGTCTGTTAACCCTGGGGATCGGATGACCGGTATGCCTGAGCATATGGTTAAAGCCAGTTTGGGTGTGACCTTATGGACACAATGGGATTTAACCTTGGATGGGCGATACAGCGGAGACCAATTCTATCGAGGCGATGAATCTAATATTATGGACCGGTTAGGGGGCTATTGGTTATTTAATTTTAGAACAAAATATAAACTGACTGATAATATTGAATTGTTTGGTAAAGTTAATAATATTTTTGGCCGGTCTTATAAGAGCTTTGGTACTTTTGCGGATGCCGATGAGGTATTAGGGGAGCGTTATAATGATCGCCGCTTTGTCGCGCCGGGAACCCCGCGAGAGGCATTTGTCGGGATCAAAGTGAGTTACTAACTATTATTCAACTTCTTATTAGGGTGTCATCTGGGGTCTGTGTGGTACCTTAGTCCGAGAATAAGGGGGTTATATTTCTAAATCATTTTTGTTGTAACCGCTGGTTAATAAAGCTTGCATCCATTTAGGTGTTAACCCCCGGCCGGACCAAGTTTGACTCGAGTCTTGAGGGTTGCGGTATTTGGCGGCAATTTTGGCATTCTTGCTGGGGTGTTTTTTAGTATCGTCTATAATATCTACCGTAAGGTTAATGGAGGCGGCGAGTGCTTTAATCTCCGCAATAACTTCTTTACGTCTGTTATTTTTCTTTTCAATAAGGGTTTGTTGTGCTTGGGCAATAACGGATTCTAACTCATCTTCTGAAAGATTATTATAGTCTGACATAATTATAACCTGCTAATAATGATAATAGGTTATAGATTATAAGAGGCTTTAGCTCAATAGCAATAGATAATATTCAGTATATTAGTTAACAGTGCGTCAATTGTTAACGACCAAGCTTTAGAATTCTTTCTTCTTCCATAAAAAAGGCCAGTCGCTGATCTAAAATAGCTTGTTGGTAAAAATTAATACCGGTGAAATTTTTGGCAGTTTTAATATGTTCTATGGCTTTTTCAGTGCGCCCGGTTAAATAATAATATTCACTCAGATAACGGTAAGACTCAATGGGTTCTTGCAGTTTGTCATAGGCTTGGGCTAATAAATGGTAGATTTTGGGGTTTTGTCTGTCAT
>DTSI01000152.1 GCA_012965425.1 Methylococcaceae bacterium | reverse complement strand
ATTTAGAGCCTTTACCATTTTTTCGATTAGGATCATCACTATTAGCCAAGTGATGATCGAGTTCTGCTGTAATAGCCGCTTCTGTGAGCTGTTTGATTAACGGCATTAAAATACCGTCTTTACCGGTTAAGTCTTTTCCTGCCTGTAGGTCTTTAAGGGCTTCATCGAAATTAAATGAATTGGACATAATGTATCACTCCTTAATGCTTGTGCATTAATATTAAAGGAATGACACAGATTTTTGAACACTACCGATAAGATCTTAGGAATGATTCTGCATCCACTCTTGTGCCAGTAAATGCGCTTTTGTTAATTGTACTGATGACATCATTTCAGAGACTAAATCTCTGTTATTGACCGCATCTTGGTCGCCCTTTTCTGCCGCTATCGCCCAATACATATGTGCCATCACATAATCTGTTAACACACCATCACCGTTTGCATATATCACGCCGAGATTAACTTGTGCTTGGGTATCACCTTGCTCTGCCGCTTTAAGATACCATTTAATCACTTCTTGATAGTCCTGTGAAACACCTTGGCCATTCGCATACATAAGCGCCAAATTAACTTGTGCTTGAGCATCGTCTTGTTCGGCCGCTTTCAAAATCCACTTAACTGCTTTTTTTTCATCTTGCCTAATACCTTGACCCTTGGCATACATAAATCCTAAATTAACTTGAGCCTGGGCACAGCCTTGTTTAGCAGCCTTTCTATACCATTTAACCGCTTCGGTATCATCCTTAAGAACACCCTGACCATTAGAATACCTTAGCCCTAAATTAACCTGTGCGTCCGCATTACCTTGCTCAGCGGCCTTCCTATACCAATTCACTGACTCTCTCTCATCTTTCGGAATGCCCTGTCCCTTTTTATACATCACCCCAAGATTATATTGTGCCTGTGCATGCCCTTGTTCTGCTGCCTTACTATTCCACAAAAAAGCTTCGGTATAATCTAAAGGAACGCCTTGCCCTCGTTCATACATAACGCCTAAAGTCACTTGTGCTTCCGCATCACCTTCTTCTGCTAATGTCCTGCATGCATCAATAATGCCCATAAACACCTGTCACTATTGAATAAAAAAGAGCAAAAGTTATCTGCTGCACTCGTTTATTCATCCGTTTCCCATACACCCGCACAACGGTCCCATTATCGTTCGCTATCCGACAAACTCACCATCTTTCTCAACCAACACCCCCTCCTTAAAAACAGCCTTACACTTAACTCGACCATCCTCAAACCATTCAGTGTAAGAACCATCTAACTCATCATCCTTATAAATTTCTTCTCCGCTCTTCTGCCCGTTCTCAAACCAGATGGTGTTCAACCCAATTTTCTTGCCATTTTCAAAGTGCACCTCATTTTTCTTTTGTCCACTTTTATAAAACCCAGTCCACAAACCATATTGTTTACCAGCCTTAATGTGTCCTTCATATTTCTTTTCTCCGCTCTTATACAGCGTCTTCACAAATCCTTCTCTCGCACCAAAATAATTACCGAACAATCCCATAAAAATTCCTTATACCATTAAGTGTCTTAATATACGTTGTTGCACATTTATTTTGAAGTTCAATTTATCCACAAGACGGCTCCTTAAATAAATTATGCGACAATCTGTATTTTTTGGGTCTTCCTTTTTCAAATGTGTTCATGATTGCGTAGCCAATGTCTTGCTAAATCTTGTGCTTCTTTAAATTCTGCCGCTGTCATTAATGGACTCAACATCTCTCTACTCTGACTCGCACTTTTATTACCCTTTAACAACGCAATCGTTAAGTACAGATATGCCAGACCATAATCTTTTATAACACCTTGCCCTGAACGAAACATTTCGCCTAAATGAAAGGGTGCATCCGCATCACCTTCCTCAGTAGCTTGTCTGAACCATTTGATAGCTTCTTGATAATCCTGAGGCACACCCTCTCCGTTGTAATACATTACCCCTAAATTGTTTTTTGCCGGCGTATAACCCTGTTCTGCTGATCGTTTAAACCACCGAAATGCTTCTTGATAGTCTTGTGAAACACCTTGGCCATGAACAGACATAAGCCCCAAATTATATAATGCTCTAAGATGCCCTCTCGCTGCTGACTTCTTGTACCACGTCACAGCTTCTTTATAATCCCTCGAAACGCCTTGACCGCTGTAGTACATAACACCTAAGTTATATAATGCATCAAGATGACCTTGCTCTGCTTTCACACGACAATCTTCAACATCAAATTGCCAACAACTAGCACCATATACACTTGTAAATGATATGAACAATGGAACAAAACAAATTTTATGTATTAATTTTTTCATTATTAAACCTAATCCCATTGAGGATGCGGGACCTCTGAGTCATGCCTTTTTGGATGACTCAAAACTTTTTGTAATACCGACTTTAAACACCTATAAACGAATGCAACACCACTCAACCGATGTCACCTCTTATTAGATAGTATTTTTTATCACCTACTCCCTCAAATGACCGTTGCCATAGACTACCCATTTGTAGGTTGTTAACTGCTCAGGGCCTACCGGACCCCGAGCATGCAATTTATCGGTACTGATACCGACAACCGATCCTAAGCCATAATCACCGCCCCCTGATAACCTTGTTGAGGCGTTAATCAATACCGATGCCGAATCAATCTGTTGTTCAAACTGCTGAGCTCTCATTAAGCTTTGGGTCACAATTCCATCGGTATGCCCCGACCCATAGTGATTAATATGCACCACTGCCGCCTCCAGACCGCTGACTATTTTTATTGACAAAATCGGTGCCAAATATTCACTGCACCAATCTTCTTCGGTTGCCAAAGCGATGCCTACTAAAATTTTTCGTGTTTGCTCACACCCCCGTAACTCAATCCCCTTATCCACGAACGCCGCTTGCAATAAGGGCAAAATTTTCTCAGCACCGTTTTGGTCAACTAAAAGCGTTTCTAAGGCATTACATACTTGAATACTTTGGCATTTTGAGTTCACGGCCAATGCAACGGCTTGCTCTGAATCCGCATCCTCGGCAATATAGAGATGACAAATACCATCGTAATGTTTAATCACGGGAATTCGCGTTCCTTCGGCAATACGTTTAATTAACCCCTTACCCCCCCGGGGAATCAAAACATCAACATATTCATTCATCGTCAGTAACTCACCCACCGATTCATGTCCCGGCGTACGAATAATCTGTATGGCATGTTCCGGCAACCCTGCATCGATTGCACCGTTAATCATTGCATCGGCTAACAGCACATTGGTTTGCAAGGCCTCTGAACCCCCGCGTAAAATAATCGCATTACCACTTTTAATACAAACGCCTGCTGCATCGGCCGTAACATTGGGTCTGGATTCATAAATCATACCGACCACACCGATGGGTACCGATTTTTTAAAGACCTGCAAACCGTTTGGATTAGTATGACCGTCCAAAACACGATTTAACGGGTCCGGTGCCTGAACTACTTTTCTAAGCCTTGAAAGCATGTATTGAAAGACCTTTTCATCCAGAGTTAAGCGTTTTACCATCGCCGCTGTCTGCCCCGTTTGTCTGGCTTTTTCCACCTCCTGTGCATTAACTGCCAAGACCTGTGACTGAGACGCCTCAAGCACCTTAACCATTTGAACGAGTGCCTTATTACGCAAAGACTCAGGCGTTGACGCTAACAACCGCGATGCCACGCGGCTTTGCTGAGCAATAGCAAGAACGGTATCGGTATTCATATTTTTAATAAAATAGATAGTTGTTAAAAAAAACCACCGTACATGGATGAGTCACTCATATTAACCCATAATCCCACTACACTACTGGTAATACGCTACCATCCCAGCCAAAGGAATCGGTTTAATTTGACTGGCATGTCCCGCACTGCCAAAAGCTTCATAGCGCGTCTGACAAAGTGCCTGCATAGCATCCCGAGCTGCTTGATAAATCTTTCGAGGGTCAAGGTCTGCAGCATTATCTGACTGAGCAATATAATGCCGTATAGCGCCTGTTGAAGCCATCCGCAGATCGGTATCGATATTGACCTTACGCACGCCATAATTAATTCCTTCCACAATTTCTGCAACCGGTACGCCATAGGTTTGGGGAATATCGCCGCCATGACTATTAATGATTTTCAACCAATCTTGGGGAACAGAACTTGACCCATGCATCACAAAATGCGTATTGGGCAAACGTTGTTGTAACAATTTCAAGCGACTAATCACCAAAACATCACCTGTGGGTGGTTTGCTAAACTTATAAGCGCCATGACTGGTACCAATCGCAACGGCCAAGGCATCTATTTGTGTTTGTTTAACAAATTCAATGGCCTCCTCCGGATCGGTCAACAACTGACGGTGATCGACAGCCTCTGACGGAGCGTTAGTCTCGCTACTCTTTTCCGGTTTATTTTCTAACGACCCTAAACAACCAATCTCACCCTCAACCGATACCCCGCAAGCATGCGCCATATTAACCACCGTTTGCGTCACCTCTACGTTATATTCAAACGATGCCGGGGTTACCATATCTTCGAGTAAAGAACCGTCCATCATCACCGAACTGAAACCTGACTGAATCGCTTGCGCACAAATCTTTGGCGACGGCCCATGATCCCGATGCATAACAACCGGAATATGCGGGTATTGCTCTACGGCTGCACAAATCAAATGGCGTAAGAACACTTCTCCTGCGTACCTGTTGGCGCCTGCTGAGCCTTGCATAATAACAGGACTGTCACAAGCATTGGCTGCCTGCATAATGGCTTGTACCTGCTCCATATTACTGACATTAAAGGCTGGAACGGCAAAATTATGTTCGGCAGCGTAATCCAAAAGTTGTCGCAGTGAAACTAACGCCATGTCCGGCACTCCTTAGGGTTGTTTTTTTTGAGGCTCTACCATAGCACTCAGAAACAGTTATATAAATCGCCGTTATCACTATTTGTTTTTAGAAAATCAAAAACACAACAGAATGAAATTCTCTACCTCACTCCTAACAACCTTAAAACGCCACCTTTTCTTAACAAAAAAGGCCTACTTTATCCCTAATAAAGTTATACACAAAAAATGTGGATAACTTTGTGGATTAATTGTCTTTTAGATCCCACAACAGTTATTTTTTCAATAAAGCTGCGGTACTGACCATAATTTATACAGGTTAAAAATCGCTTAAAAATCAATGTGTTACATCATACTCATTAAAAACAATGACTTATAACACTTGCTTCGTGAATTACATCTGACTTCTAAATTTAATGTGCTTAAACGACTAAAAATACTTGACAATCCTGTTATCGCGCACAGCTCACCCAACCCTTTACACAACGCTCAAAAGTTTTAATCATTAAGTCACAAAGTGTTAAAAATTCGCTAAAAGCCAAAGTCTTGAAGCAAGTTATACTTAAATTAATACCTGTTTTTCAATAGCCTGCCTGTAAAAATGGAGAGGCAACGCTAGCCAAAAAAGGAAATTGTCGTGCCGTAACCTATCGCCTTTTCAAAAACGACTCAAGGTCATCACAGATAATCCCTTTTTAAGATCCTCTCTAAAATTAGTATTTTTTATCTTTGAAGTTTTTTGTAGCACCTCATGCGCAAACGAAAGCTTTTTCTGACCGGTCCAGCCGTATCAATATTGTTTCATAGCGTCTCCAGACGTTTCATAAACTAGTTTCACTAATGACTAGCCCAATACCCCTGCAACATAAAAATTACCCGACTCGTTAAAAAACAGTACGTTATAAGTACTTCTTATTTTTTGGCACACTTCTCGCTAGCATTAACTCGTGGCTATTAGTCTCACATTTTAAAAAATATAGAGGAAGGTTATGAGGACGATTATTTTATTTATCTGTGGTTTTTTATTACTGCCTGGAATATCTATGGCGGCAACCACTCATAAAACAACGGTTACAAAAGTTTATAACGAAACATTTAATCCACGTCAGAAAGAATACCCAAATCATGTCGGTTTCAATGATTTACATATACAAGCCATTAGGCATTTAAAACCAGATACTGATGATGTTAATGATCCTAAGTTGCAAACAATTGTGCATCATCACTGTAAAGCCTATGATGACGGTACACTGATTTGCATGATGTTTCATTCGGGGATGAAAGACCAAGACAAGCCCATTGGTTTTGAATACATTATTACCGGAGAGCAGTACGCATCTTTAGATAAGGCTGAGCAGAGATACTGGCATTATCATAAAACTGAGATTCCACGTGCCCATGCAACACTACCTGATTTAACTGCTGAAGAAGCGGGGCCACTTTTAGGTCCTATTGGCTCTACTTACGGAAAAGTAATTTATTTCCAAAAACCCGGTGACAAACTACCCCTCGGCGAGCCCTATATCTTAGTGGTTCAGGATTTACCTGAGCAGGACTAATCGTCTTTTTTAATGCAAAGACCGCTCACTTGAGCGGTCTTTTCGTTTAATGTTAATCATGAATATTTTAGTTGTTATCGTACTTAGCGCAATTTCTGCTACCGCTATAGCGAACCCTTTATTGGGCTTGCCCCCTATGCCTATTCCGGCAGACAATCTGCAAAATCCTGAAAAAATAGCTCTCGGTAAAAAACTCTTTCATGACGCACGTTTTAGTACGACCCGCTCTGTCAGCTGTGCCAGTTGTCATCGCCCTGAAAAAGCATTTACTGACGGCCTGGAAAAAGCAATTGGCATCAATGGGGCCATCGGTGTTCGTAATACCCCAACATTGTTAAATGCAGGTTTTTTTGAACAATTATTTCTTGATGGCCGCGAACCATCATTAGAAAAACAAGCCTTAAAGCCTATTTTAAACCGGATAGAACATGGCTTTAGTGATCACAAGTCTATTATAAAAATAATTACTACAGACTCTGACTACCTCACCCAATTTAAAAAAGTCTTTGATGTAGATAAAGCTACAATTAGCACCGTACATATGGAAAAAGCAATTGCCAGTTACGAAAGAACATTAATTTCGGGCAATTCTTCCTTTGATCAATACTACTTTGGCCGTGATAAGTCTCAATTATCACCCAGTGCCGCACGAGGGTTACGGGTGTTCAGGCGCAAAGGAAATTGCGCGAATTGCCATGAAATTTCTTGGGACAATGCCTTATTTATGGACAACCGGTATTACAACATTGGTGTCGAGAGTCAACAATTAATACCGATAATGGATATCTTTGTTACCGCGCTAAAGCAAGGTGCAAGTCCAGAACCCATCGCGTTAACGGACGCACAAAAATCAGCATTAGGCCGTTTTCAGGTCACAGGGGTAATAAGTGATGTGGGTAAGTTTAAAACGCCCACCTTGCGCAATATTGCTCTAACAGCGCCTTACATGCATGACGGCAGTGTAAAAACATTGACAGAAGTTGTAGAATATTATGATCAAGGCGGTCATGCCAATCCTTTTCTAGATGCTGCCATTTTTCCTTTGCATTTAACCGATCAGGAGAAAAAAGATTTAGTTGCCTTTATGGCGTCATTAACAAGTTATTCAAGTCTTTAAAATTTCGAACCAGAATTAATCCTGACGCTGTGTTACCAAACACAATTCCCTTTTAAAAATTTAAAATCTGTCCGTTTTTAAAGCAACAGTAAAAATAACTACCCTTACCTCTCTTAAGTCATCTTAACATTCATCAACACCCTGAAACCTTAAGTATTCAGCGCGACTAGATGTTATACAATCCCAAAGACTCACCCTTTACTTAAACAAACGACAGTGTCCTTATCTTGATGACAAAAACGGCGCATAAAAAACTAACACATGTTCCTACCAACCTGATTATGGGCTTTCTAGGCGTTGGAAAAACAACCGCTATTTTAGATTTACTCCAGCAAAAACCAGCTAATGAAAGCTGGGCAGTCTTAGTTAATGAATTTGGAAAAATAGGTCTGGATGGTGTTTTCTACACCGCCGCCGGTGTTGCCGTAAAAGAAATAGCCGGTGGTTGTTTGTGCTGCGCGGTCAATTTACCGTTTCAGGTCAGCATTAATAGTCTGCTCAAAGAAGCCACCCCCGACCGGCTTCTGATTGAACCCAGCGGTCTAGGACACCCCAAAAAAGTATTGGATATGCTCACAGCCGGCTTATTTAAAGACGCACTTAAACTTAAGGCCAGCATATGTCTGATAGACCCCAGAAAATTAACGAACCGCCGTTACACAACCCATGAAAACTTCACCGATCAAATTGCTTTATCGGATGTATTAGTGGCCAATAAAATAGATTTAGCTGATGCCAATGCCATCGAATTATTTCATCAATGGGGTAAAAACATAACCCCGAAAAAAAGCCTGATTGCACAAACCACACAAGGGCAATTAGATGCCGCCTGGCTCGATCTACCCAGAAACCCACAAAGACACGCTTCCTTTACACACACTGACAACACAGCCCATTATCGTCCGACTGAAGGTGCATTAGATGCTCTCAACCACAAGGCCGATCATTATCAAAGTTTTGGCCAACGCTTCCCGGCACAACACTGTTTCGATTTTGAACAATTACAGACTCAGTTAAGCCAACTTAACGCAGAAAGAATCAAAGGCATTTTAAACACCAGCCAAGGCTGGTTCATTATCAATGGCAGTGACGGACAACTCAATTATCAGGCTACCTCCGATACCTCTGCTAATTGCATAGAAATCATTATTCAAGAAGATCAGTTAGCTGACCTTTCAACCATCCTTAATCACTGCAGGGTTGATGACAATCACCCTTAACGCGGTTCATACTTCCTATTTCAATCCTCTGTATTTCAGAGCACTGATTAATTACCGCGTCTCGCTCACCCAACCGAATGCCTCATCCTGTTGTTCAAAATATTTCATTTCACCTGAAATAAATAATTGCCCCACTAGCGCTGCATACTTGTACCTGCCTTTTGCACCATAAATTGCTACTTTTATGAATGTTTTTCGATGCCGTAGACCAAACTTACAATCCTCCCAAAGCGCTCTCAATGTCCACCCGGTTAACTGCGTCACATCAACCAGTGCTTTTATTTTACGCACGGCAAGACTGTCAAGCGCTAACTCTATTTCAAGCACCAGAGTCTGATAATCATGATAGGTTAGCTTCCCCATTGCCTTGAGAGCAATGAAAAGATAATCGTCATTTTGTTTAATTTCCATTAAAAAACCCTGTTTTATATGTTCCATTCCCTCTCCCATTCAGGACTTTTATAAAGGTCTGTCACGATGGCAAAATCACTTTGAAATAATAAACTCGCCACAAAGAAAGGGTACATTCAGAAAGGCTAGACTGAATATACCCATTAGATGCCTCATCCCTAAGGGCGAGTTGGAGGTCTAAGCACACAATCCCTGTAAAGCTTATGTTTATAACAATTTATAATGCATATTTAATGCCAAAATAAATCCTCCCACTTAGAATTAACAGGACACCTGATAACATCAAACAAAAATAAAAAACAGCCCATCAAAAGTGAATTTTAAGCAGACTTTAAATACTTACCGTATTCAATACCCGTTTTTAAAAAACATTGAATACAGCCCCTCTCGGGCATGCAAACTGGCTAAATCCATCTAAACAAGAAACCCCACTTCTAGATTACATGCTATTTAACCTTTTTTCGCTGGGTAGCCCCAATACCCTTTTTATCACGGATCTGACGGTAAATTGACAGTTACCGACCCATGCCTGCCATTACAATGGCGTTAGTTAACCCACGCACCAACACACACGGCGTACCGTGGAGACAATTTAGAATACGCTCGATCCTATTTTGAAGAGCTGTTAGCTATCAACGACCAAACCCGAACCCACGCATTAAGCCGGCAACAAAACCCTTAAAGACCAAATAAGCCGTTATCACCCCATTCACCATAGTCATATAATCGGTTCAATTAAATGCCTACCCAAAGAGCATCAGTACAAAAAATTAAGCCACCCTCTGTCATTTACCCTCACCATTACGCTATAGAATGAAAACAACCCATCATTCTTACTCAACTAACTTGCCATTCTTGTATATTTCAGTTTCGGTCATGTTCTTATCCCACAATGAATCCCCCCTATCCGTCTTAGTCTCCTTGAAGTTTTGCTCATAACTTTTCCTTTTATTGCTAAAATACTTCGTCAACGGACCATGCAACAAGCCATTTTTGTATGTTTGGGTTTCTTCAAGATCACCGTCTTTATTCCACCGCCGCCACAAGCCTTCTTTCAGGTTATTTTTATAATGTCCTTCATAACTTTTATTACCATTACTATAATACTTAGTTGTACATCCATTTAACTCACCCTCGCCAAAGATCTGTATTACTAATATATACCCGTAGATTTCTCGCCATGAAGTCCAAAGCCCCTCCTTCTTATCGGCCTTGTACTCTCCTTCACAACATTTTTTTCCATCACTGAAATACTCAGTCCATAAGCCATCTTTCAAGCCTCCCTTGTAACGACACGCTTTTCGCTTATTACCATCCTCATCCCACCAAAGCCACGCCCCCTCTTCAACACCGCCCTTGTAGTATCCTTCACAGCTATCCCCATTGCTGTGATATTCAATGACAAGTCCATCATCCTTGAATTGTTTATGATTTCTTTTAACCAATTGCCTTTATCTTCTGTTATTTCGTCATCATGAATCGATCTCTTTAATCAAACTGCAAGGGAAATAAAAGATCCACTATCGCTAACAGCAGACCCAAAGGCCTTGCTCGGAATATAATTCTGCTAAAAAGCCATCGCTATTTTGCGCGCCTATGTTCACTGGGTTTCATTGGTTAGACGGGTAAGAGCGCAAATGAGCTATCTTTTTCTAACAATTTAACAATCGCTGTTATTTTAATGCCAACCGTATTTTTTTCAGATTATCACTTTAACGTTCAACATAAGGTATTTTTATTTTCACACAGTATTTAACGTAAACTCTAAACTTATCATCGTTATAGAGTTGGAGTTTTAATGGGCCACCCTGAAAAACCAAAGATTAATCTTCCCTATTTTGATTATTTGCTCCATGCTTTAGCGCAGAAGGACCCCATCGTGACCCAAAGTTTTGGTCGCCATGTCCACTGGGGCTATTGGTCAAAGCCCTCAGCAGCCACCTTAACGAGCGATGATTTTGCCCTTGCCGCTGACTGTTTAAGTCAGCAAGTCTGTTTTGCCGGCAAAGTTTCCTCGAAACAAATTATCTTAGATGTAGGCTGCGGCTTTGGCGGCACGTTAGCCGTTATTAATGAAACACAATCCGATATGACCTTACACGGTTTAAACCTTGATAACCGTCAATTACAACGCGCAAAAACACTGGTTCAACCTAAAGCCTCTAACACCGTCCAATTTCACCAGGGCAATGCCTGTGCCTTACCGTTTCCAGATCAAGTCTTTGATCGCGTCTTGGCGGTCGAGTGTATCTTTCATTTCCCCGATAGAGCACAATTTTTAAAAGAAGCTTTTAGAGTTTTAAAACCCGGCGGGATCTTATCGCTTTCAGATTTTACACCGAAAAATGTTATCGCACCGTTAATGAAAATAACCTTACCCAAACCGTTTGATGTGGGGTTTTATGGCCATTGCTGTGTCGATACAACCTTACAACGTTATCATGCAATAGCAAACCAAGCAGGTTTTATCACCACCGTTGAAAATAATATTACGAACAATACTTTACCGACCTATCGTTATTTACGAAAAATAGGCATTCAACAAAAACAACTCCATTTTACAGCGTTCATTGAAACGCTAACCATAGAATTACTAAGCCGGCTCCATCTACTTGACTACTCTATTTTGGCCTACCAACGGCCAAAAAATTGATAATGACGCCTGAAACTTTATTAGAACTGATCAGTGCCGTGGTCTGGGGACCTGTCACCCTCACGTTATTATTGGGTGTCGGTATTTATCTTAGCGTGGGGCTAAAAGCAGTACCGCAACGTAATATTAAACGGGCATTTTTATTACTCGTCTCTAAATCACCCCAACAAGAACCCGGTGAAATAACTCCCTTTCAAGCCCTGATGACCTCTTTATCGGCAACCATTGGTACCGGCAATATTGCCGGCGTTGCAACCGCTATTTTTTTAGGCGGTCCGGGTGCCGTTTTTTGGATGTGGGTAACCGCTTTTTTAGGTCTTGCAACAAAATATACTGAAGCCGTTTTAGCCGTACACTTCCGCCAAACGAACAGCCATGGTCAATACATTGGCGGCCCTATGTATTACATCAAAAACGGCTTAAACCGCCGTTGGCACTGGCTAGGCTGGGCTTTTGCATTATTCGGTATGTTAGCGGCCTTCGGGATCGGCAATATGGTTCAAGCTAACTCAGTCGCTCATGCCGTTTTAGAATCATTCCATATTCCCGTCTGGGGCACTGCACTTTTACTAACGGTTATGGCTGGCTCCGTGATTCTAGGCGGCTTACCACAACTTGCTAAAGTCACCGCAAAATTAGTCCCCTTAATGGCTATTGCCTATTTAGGCAGCACACTGTTTATTATTTTTAGCCACCTTGATCAATTAACAAATTCACTCAGCCTTATTTTTACCCATGCGTTTAACGGTACCGCCGCAACGGGTGGCTTTGCCGGCGCCACACTTTCCGCCGCCATTCGTTTTGGTATTGCCCGAGGTGTTTTTTCTAATGAAGCGGGTCTTGGGAGTTCACCAATCGCCCATGCGGCGGCAAAAACCAATAATCCCGTTCAACAAGGCTTAATCGCCATGTTAGGAACCTTTATTGACACACTCGTTATTTGTACACTCACCGCCTTAGTTATTATTATGACCGGTGCCTGGGAAAGTGGCGCCAACGGAGCGGTTCTAACCACACTGGCTTTTAATACCGGTCTACCTGGGTTAGGAGGTACTATTGTCGCCATAGGACTTTCCGTCTTTGCTTTTACAACACTATTAGGGTGGAGTTATTACGGTGAATGCTGTGCTGTCTTTATTTTTGGCGTACGCGCCATCGTGCCTTACCGGCTACTGTGGTTACTAGCCATTCCCATGGGGGCAACAGGCCAATTAACATTTATCTGGTTACTTGCCGATATTATGAATGCTTTGATGGCATTGCCTAATTTAATCGCTTTAATTTTATTAAGCCCTTTCGTTTTTAAATACACCCGCGCTTATTTTACTGCAAAATAGCGCCTACTGAATGTAGACCGAACCCCAACATAAATACCAATCTTATAAAATGCACTTTACACGACTAGCGCCGTGGCTTCGACGTTGTTCACAAAAGTTGTCAACTCCTTACAACCCAAACACTAAAAAAGGCGCATCCTGAACATCATCAGAATGCGCCTTCACTCAATAATAGACTCAAACTCGGCGGTCTACTATCTATCCAAATCAACAAACGCTGTTGCCAAAAAAGGCAACAGCACTGCAAATCTGTTTAGCTTATAACTCTTTTGCTTTACCCAGCAATTTATCAGCAAACTCTTTAAAGCCCGCATTGGATAAATAAAGGATATATAACCCGGCAAATAAGAAAAATGCATACATCGCTAACGATGCCAAACTCATGCCAGCACCACTGCCAATGGTAAAACCTAAATGCACATCAGTCGGCTCACCGGTGTCAGGAATCAACTTCAAATGAATCAAATAACGGCTGGCTTCTGTAAAACTATGGGTCGTATTGACTGTTCCTGAGGTATGTTTAGCCGCTTCTTTAAAAAGAATACGGTTACCTTCTGGCTCTTTAGTGATTTCATATTCCATTTGAACACCCCGTAACTTGGTACCGATGTAATCAAACACTAGATTAGTTGGCGTGTTAATCTCTGGAATAGAAGAACAATATTCTTCTCCCGGTGCGATAAAAGGCTGATAAGCCGTGTAGTGAACCCACTCACCATCAATTTCAATCTTACATTGATCGGTATCCGTTCCAGCCGCGCCACCGTGCGCCCAAAGTGAAGTCGAAAGCAACAAGCCAACTACAACTAAAAGTACACCTGAAAAACTCTTTCTAATATTCATTATTACCTTCCATTTTATCGTAACTACTTATAACAAACACTTAAACACGCGATCTCGTTCAGTTTCAGTCTTTGCACCCACCCAATAAAATCTGCAAAACCATTGCAAATATCTTTTGAATGTTAACACACCCTAAAAAACATTTAAAGCAACCCAGCCACCAATCCGCGAGTCGCCCGCACCACACCACACCACCGAACATTTTTATACAACACCGCCCTGTTGTTAATTTATCTAGCATTTCGTAAACTAAACTAAAACTTCAGTAGGATGATTATAAGTGCCAGAACTTACAGAATCAGCTATTTGGCAAAGTCTAAATGCCCATTATGAAAATATTCGTCATATTCATATGCGCGATCTTTTTGAACAAGACCCCAATAGATTTGAAAACTTCTCTTTGCACATCAACGATCTCTTATTCGATTTTTCAAAAAACAGGATAACAAAGGAAACACTCAATCTTCTGATAGATCTTGCGAATCACACCGGACTGAAAGATCAAATTGAAGCCATGTTCCGCGGCGATAAGATCAATATTACTGAAAACCGACCGGCACTCCATACCGCTCTTCGAAGAAGTCAGCAAAATAAAACTGTTTACGTTAACAACGAAGATATCACCCCTGAAATAAACCGAGTTCTCGATAAAATAGAACAGTTTTGCGACCAAATCCGATCAGGAAAATGGCGTGGCTATAGCGGAAAAAAAATAACCAACATTGTTAACATCGGCATTGGTGGATCCGACTTAGGCCCAAAAATGGTATTAACCGCATTACAACCCTACGCCACCGAAAACATTAAAGTCCATTTTGTTTCTAATATTGACCAAGCTAATCTCATTGAAACAATCTCAAACCTTGCCCCTGAAACAACCCTCTTTATTATCTCATCAAAAACCTTCACTACCCAAGAAACCATGACTAATGCGCATTCCGCAAAACAATGGCTCATGAATTCAGCGCAAAACACACAAGCTATCAGCAAGCACTTTGTCGCTATTTCGGCGAATAGAGCCGAGGCCATTAACTTTGGCATCGCCTCTGACAACATCTTCGAATTCTGGGATTGGGTTGGCGGACGCTACTCCCTATGGTCAGCCATTGGTTTATCCATTGCTATCAGCATTGGCTTCAAAAACTTTTGTCAGTTGCTCCTGGGTGCAAATGATATAGATAACCATTTCAGGCTCGCTCCTTTCGAAAGAAACATTCCGGTGATCATGGCCTTACTCGGCATTTGGTACAATAATTTCTTTAATGCCGCTTCTCACGCCATCCTTCCTTATGCGCATTCTTTACGCTATCTTTCCGATTACCTCCAACAATGCGACATGGAGAGCAATGGTAAAAGCATCGACCGTGATGGTCTTGAAGTGAACTATGAAACAGGGCCTATTATTTGGGGGCAATCCGGACCTAATGGGCAACATGCTTTTTTCCAACTCATTCACCAAGGCACCAAACTCGTCCCCTGTGATTTCATTGCTCCGGCTTGTAACCGCTATGACTCAACCGAACAGCATGCTATTTTACTGTCTAATTTTCTCGCTCAACCTGAAGCACTCATGCAAGGCCAGACGATTGAACAAGTCAAGACAGAACTGAATCAAGATGACTTATCCATAACACTCCTTCACTCAAAAACCTTCTCCGGAAACCGTCCCTCCAATAGCTTTCTTTTCAAAGAAGTCACCCCTAAAACAGTCGGTTCATTAATTGCCCTCTACGAACATAAAACCTTTGTCCAGGGGTGCATCTGGAATATAAATTCTTTTGACCAGATGGGCGTCGAATTAGGCAAAAAACTGGCCTACGCGCTCTTACCTGAACTTAATAATAACCAAATTATCGACACACATGATTCCTCTACGAATGGACTGATTAATTACTATAAGAAGATCAGATAATCATGACACAACACAAAAAAACCATAGTGACACTCATAAGCCTATCCGGACTGCTTGTCACCACTGTCATATTGTTTGAGATAATGTCACAACCCTCACTTTCACAATTAGAACGCATTAAAAAAGCCGGTGTATTAACTGTTCTAACCCGCTCAGCACCCACGACTTATTACGAAAGCACCAATGGACCCGCAGGTTTCGAATACGACCTCGCTTCTCTTTTTGCAGAACACATCGGCGTAGCGGCTTCGTTCAAAATACCGGCAACGTTCAGCCAAGTTTTAAGCGACATTCAAACAGGAAAAGCCGATATTGCTGCCGCTGGAATTACCGTAACTGAACGACGAAAAAAACACTTAACCTTTACGCCACCCTACCATGAAATTACCGAACAAATTATATACCGTACGGGCACCCAACGACCCAAAACAACGCAAGACTTATCCAAAGGAATTTTGGAGGTTGTTAAAGGAACCAGCCATGCCGACACTTTAAAAAAGCTAAAGAAAGTCCACCCTAAATTACAATGGTATACCAACGACACACTCGACACCGATGGGCTTTTATTCCTAATCAATCAAAAGCTTATTGACTTTACTATCGCAGACTCTAATCAAATAACACTGATTCGTCGTTTTTACCCTCAACTTCATGTCGCTTTTGATATCTCGCCGCCGCGTCAATTAGCCTGGGCATTACACTCTTCCCCAGACTTGAGCCTCTATCGAGCTACTGTTGATTTTTTTGAGTCCATTAAACAAAACAAAAAACTCGAACAATTAATTGACCGCCATTACGGCTATGCTGAAAAACTAAACTATGCAACTAATTGTACGTTCCGTCAGCACATCAAAAGCCGACTCCCGTACTATCAAAAAATTTTTGAATCGGCCGCCATTGAACAAAATTTAGATTGGCGACTGTTAGCCGCTATTGGCTATCAAGAATCGCATTGGCAAAAAAACGCCATCTCCCCGACTGGCGTTCGGGGAATTATGATGCTTACCCGGTCAACAGCTAAGCAATTAGGTTTTGAAAACAGAATTAAGCCCGAAAACAGCATCAGAGGCGGCGCTCTCTATTTTAAGCAAAGACTTAAAAGAATTCCTGCCAGCGTTCCTGCCCCGGATCGAACTTGGATGGCGTTGGCTGCCTATAATATCGGCTATGGTCACTTGAACGACGCCCGACTTTTAACTAAAAACCAAGGCCGCAACCCCGACAAATGGCTTGATGTGAAAAAACATCTCCCCTTGTTAAGTCAGAAAAAATGGTATCAAAAAACAAAATATGGTTATGCGCGTGGACACGAACCTGTCCTTTATGTAGAAAAGGTACGTAATTATTATGACCTACTCACTTGGTTGACTGAGGATAATTCAATTGAAAAACAAGCCATGAAAACTCAAATCGAACGCTTACCACAGCTAAACAACGAAACAACGAAATCGCAATTATCAATCCCGCAATATAAAAATCAGCAACAACAAACAAAGTTAACGCCTCTGTTTGAAAAAGTTCGTTAATAACTGACTACACTCACCTGATAAGACACCTGAAGACCAAGGCACTTGATGATTAAGAAACTGCAATTCTGATAATTGAAGCGCACTTACTATAGCACCACGCTTAGGGTCTGCTGTTCCAAAGACCACGCGACCAACCCGCGCATGAATAATGGCGCCCACACACATCAAACACGGCTCTAGGGTCACATAGAGAGTCGTATCCAGTAACCGATAGTTCGACACCGCCTCTCCTGCCTGTCGAATCGCCATGATTTCTGCATGCGCAGTAGGGTCATTATCCACAATCGGGCGATTCCAACCTTCACCAATAACCACATCGTCTTTAACAAGTATGGCACCAACCGGCACTTCTCCGACAGACTCAGCATAACGTGCTAATCGAATAGCATGACGCATAAATGCTACATCACTCAACGAACCCAACCTCTTAACTAAAAAATCGGATAATTATAGTTTTTTTCTACCGCATAAAAAAGCCCCATTAAGAACAAACTTTAAAGGGGCTATTATTAAACAAGCATTACTTCTTGTTAAACCGCTATTCCCACTCAATAGTCACACCCATATAAACCATTGATACTTAACACCTTTTAACCACTTTGTAACTACTCTGTAAAACGATCGCAACCCTTTGATTTTGCTAAACAAATTCTATATTATGATTTAATAGTGCCTTCAACATTTGTCCGCACCGCTATTACAAAGTTTGTACCTCGTATTTTACAGCAAATACACTCCTGCAATCAGAATGTCCCGCAACCCATCCAGATATTCACAACATTCTCCCTTACTAACCCTATCTACCATTCAGCAAAAAACCCATATAACTTTTCACAGTTTATATAGGGGAGTGTTACAAACCCTCTATGAATCTCATTTCTACTGTCTATTCGTTTATTGATAAACCGATAAACCATGCTTATATCAGTTATGAGTCGTGTCTAATAGATTAGGCAATTACACTGAAACCCGACCTCCAAATAATATGTTGACACATCATCATATTAGTGATAGGTTCAAATCGTAGTTTTTATTTATATCTGCCAAATATATATAACCCTTCTAACTACAGAATAGGATTTTTTAGTATTGTTATGTTGTAGTAATTTTACCCTCGATAGTGTGTGGTGGATGCTCTTCCCCCACACACTGTCAATCCAACTATCTCGACCCACTGCAACTAATCACAAGCACAAAGAATAGGGTTTGGTTCAGTTCACTATACTTTAGCACTCCGAATTATATTTATTTTTGTAGTACTTGATAAAGAAACATAAATCATCACTCACAACAATCTACAGGGAGGAAAGACTGCTACTTCCAGTGAGCTCTTTATCGCCCTCATAAGGCAAATAATAATCAGTCAACTCATTCCATAAATTAATCATCTCACTCTAATAACCCAGACATAAAACGCATTACCTCGTAATCAGGAATCTTTCTTTTTGGAGACTTCCGGTAGTCATCGACTGTTGATGACTTTATCTTATCTATTCCAACCTGCGTTATTCTATAACTATCACCGTCTACGACAGATATCGATTCACGAGAATACTCGACCCAACCTTCCTTTACAAGAAAACGAACACAGTTACTAACAGACATGATATTAATACCGAGTCTCGCCATAATCTCATTTCTATCCGTGACCCCAGAATTGATAAGAATAAGAACATCAAACCTAATCGACATAAAAACCTGCCTTAATAAAAGCATCAAAAGTTTCGTTAGTATTTTTGAATGTTGACCCTGTTTCATCAGACATTGCTAAAAGCAATTCCTTGTTAGTCATCTCACTCGTCCTTGTCGTTAAAACAATAGGGACACCTCCCTTAATGAACTAAAGTCTGCTGTGTGAGTCGACTATTAGTTCTCCCGAATCCGTTCTCTATCAAAACCAATCCATCGACCTCGGGAGGCGACCCGTAATTATACAAACATCAAAGAAATAAACCACTCTAATAACCCAGACATAAAAAAACCCAGATGACTTTTCTCAGTTCATATGAGTTCTTCTGTTCTTTTTAATAATTACATCGATGGTTAGTATCAAAATATTACAGATTTGAGAGTGTCAGTTTGGTAAATGTTACAGAGTGAGACGATTAAGATTTAATTAATTACTTCTAACTTACCGTCCTTGTATTCTTCAGTTTTAATAACACTTCCTTCTTCGTCATACGTAGTAAAAAGTCCTTCCTTCTTTCCATCCTTCAAATGTAATTCATACTTCTTCTGTCCATTTTCAAACCACTCCGTCCAAAGTCCTTCTAACTTCCCATTCTTATAGTTTCCTTCCCAATTCTTCTGTCCGTTTTCATACCACTCAGTCCAAAGTCCTTCTTCCTCACCATTCCTAAAGTTTCTTTCAAACCCTTTCTGTCCGTTTTCATACCACCCAGTCACTAATCCGTCTAAACCTCCATTCTTATAGTTTTCTTCACTCTGTTTCTGTCCGTGTCCGTTTTTATGATACTCAACATACTTACCTGAAAATGGTTCTTCTTGGTTAACCTCGTACTTAATTCCATTTCGGTCTTGTAGGTATGTAACTTCTTTCCCTTCACTAACTCCTGTTAAAAACAGTAATGAGATGAGTATTAAAATAGTGTTCTTCATTTTTAGTTCCTTTAATCAGTTCTACTTAATTAACCCACCGTCTTTGAATGT
>DTSI01000151.1:3942-6305 GCA_012965425.1 Methylococcaceae bacterium | reverse complement strand
CGAGCAAAGAAAATTCTGAAAGAGAATGAAGATATTTTGCATGCGATGGCAGATGCTTTAATGACCTATGAAACCATTGATAAATATCAACTGGATGATTTATTAGAGCGTAGAACACCGGTGCGGGAACCGCAAGGCTGGGGTGATGATGCAACACCACCTAAGGGTGATGTGAAAGCCGATGCGGGTAAAGACGATCAGGATGTGGAGCCGCCTGTTGGCGAGGGGACTGCTGGGCAGCACTCGTAAGATATTTTAAGTGGTGAAAAAAAGGGGAGAGTGTTGTGCTTTCCCCTTTTTTTATAGCTATTGTTTAAGTATTGTTACGGTAGTAGGCGTGTGTGGTGATGCGGTAATACGAAATAAGGATGTTTAATGGTAAGCAAGAAAAGATATTTTGGTACTGATGGTATTCGCGGTAAGGTCGGGGTGCCGCCTATTACGGCAGAATTCATGCTCAAATTAGGCTGGGCCATTGGTAAAGTTTTTTCCGGAGAAGGAAAGAAAATGGTGCTGGTGGGTAAGGATACTCGAATATCAGGGTATATGTTTGAATCTGCACTCGAGGCGGGGTTAACAGCGGCGGGTGTCGATACCCGCTTAATCGGTCCGATGCCGACACCGGGGATTGCTTATTTAACGCGGACATTAAGGGCTCAGGCAGGGATTGTTATTAGTGCCTCTCATAATCCATATTACGATAATGGCATAAAATTATTTTCTACTGAAGGGGTTAAATTAAAAGATGAGGTTGAGTATAAGATAGAGGCATTTCTGGATAACCCGATGACTACAGTGGATTCTGTGCATTTAGGTAAGGCGCGGCGTATCGTCGATGCTGCAGGGCGTTATATCGAATTTTGTAAAGGGACAATCTCTCCGGGCGTAGATTTTAAAGGTATGCGAATTGTTGTGGATTGTGCGCATGGTGCAACGTACCATATTGCACCCCATGTTTTCAGTGAGGTGGGCGCTGAAGTTATGACCTTAGGCGATGTGCCCGATGGTATTAATATCAATGATAAATGCGGCGCCACAGCACCTCAAAACTTAAGTGCCAAAGTTTTAGAGTATCGCGCTGATTTTGGTATTGCATTAGACGGTGATGGGGATCGATTGATTATGGTTGATCATACCGGCGCTGTTGTCGACGGTGATGAGTTATTGTTTATAATTGCCCGGTCTCGGTATGAGCAAAAGCAATTAAAAGGTCCTGTTGTGGGAACGTTAATGACTAATCTGGGCATGGAGCATGCTTTAGCTGATCTCGGTATCGACTTTATAAGGTCTAATGTGGGGGATCGTTACGTTATGGAGATGTTGTCGGCGCATGGCGGTATGCTAGGCGGTGAAGGTTCGGGGCATATTATTTGTTTGGATAAAACAACTACCGGTGATGGGATTGTGGCGGCGTTGCAGGTTTTAGAGGAAATAAGGAGAACTGGGAAAACGTTGCATGAACTTAAGCAGGGAATGGAGAAATACCCACAGACATTGATTAATGTAAAGCTTTCAGGTCCCATTGATCTTAATGTGAATGCAACGATACAAGAAAAGAAGAAGGCAGTAGAGGCGCAGTTAGGGGAACATGGGCGCGTTTTATTGCGAGCATCTGGAACTGAGCCGTTAGTACGTGTCATGGTGGAAGGTAAAGATGCGAGGATAGTCGGTGAAAGTGCGAGTGCTTTGGCTAATACGGTTAAAGAAGCGTTATCTGCTTGATTTGATATATAATAACTGTTAAATTAAGCCGTTTAGCTTTTGGATGGGTGAAAATGCGTAAAGCTCTTGTTGTTGGCAATTGGAAAATGAATGGGGTTCGTTCGGATGCGGCGGATTTAGTAGCTGCTATACAGGCGGGTTTTGAAGACAATGGTGCTGAGCTAGTGGTTTGTGTGCCATCGGTTTACTTTAGTGAAGTAGGGCAGTTGTTGGCTGATAGTCCTATTTTATTAGGTTCTCAGAATGTTGCAGAGCATGAATCCGGAGCTTATACCGGTGAAATATCAGCTAAAATGTTAAATGATTTTAATTGCCGTTTTGCTATTGTTGGGCATTCAGAGCGAAGAAGTTACTATAACGATTCTAATGACTCAGTCGCACGTAGATACTGCCAGTCACTTTCTGAAGGCATTACGCCTATTTTATGTGTTGGTGAGACGCTAGAAGAAAGAGAGCGTAACGAAACATTTAGCGTTATTGATCAACAGTTGGATGCGGTTATTGATTTGGCAGGTATTGAGACGTTTGCCAAAGCAGTGATTGCCTACGAGCCCGTTTGGGCTATTGGCACTGGAAAAGTGGCAACAGATGATCAAGCAGATAACGCTTCTTTAACCGTATTAGCCAAAGCACTCGCACTT
>DTSI01000151.1:0-3932 GCA_012965425.1 Methylococcaceae bacterium | reverse complement strand
AGTGGCAACAGATGATCAAGCGCAAGAAGTACATGCGTATATTCGCAATAAGTTGGCTCAGTTAGATGCTAGTATTGCTGAGAACATGCAAATTTTATACGGCGGTAGTGTGAAGCCAGATAATGCGGTTGCATTATTTGCAATGCCTGATATTGATGGCGGCCTTATTGGCGGTGCTTCACTTGATGGTCAGGCCTTCCTATCGATTTATCAATCAACAAAATAATTTAGAAAGATTACATTCTTATGGATCAGATATTAATTATCACGCATGTAATCATCAGTTTGATGATTATTGTTCTGGTGATGTTGCAGCAAGGCAAGGGTGCTGATGCTGGTGCTGCTTTTGGCGGCGGCGGCGGCGGTGCTTCTGGCTCCTTGTTCGGAGCTAGTGGAGCAACATCATTTTTATCAAGAACGACGGCTATTTGTGCTGTTATCTTTTTTTCTACCAGTTTGGCATTAGCTTTTTTAAGTGGTTATGAAGGCGAAGTAACCGATATTATGGATGATATTACGACTTTCAGTGAAGAATCGGGAAGTTTGGATGCTGTTGCAGAACCCGATGTTTTTCTTGAGGATATGCCGATTATCGTTGATGATGATATGCCTATGGTTCTGGATTCGGAAACAACAAGTGTTGAGATAGATAACAGTAATGGTGCTACAGATGATCTACCTATTGAAGCTAACTAAGCTGGGTTGCACTTTTAGTTAAGTTGTTTAACGAGGCCGATGTGGTGGAATTGGTAGACACGCTATCTTGAGGGGGTAGTGGCGTAAGCTGTGCCGGTTCAAGTCCGGCCATCGGCACCATAAAAGATAAAAATCCGGATTTTTGATAGATCCGGAATTTTTTTAATTCAATATAGGACTAAATTAGTACTATATAGATGAGGTGAGTATGCTTCGATTGAGTAAATTAACTGATTATGCCACGGTATTGTTAGCGTATATGGCTAAAACAAACAGCCATTTACATACCGCTGTGGAATTATCAGAAGCAACAGCTATTCATTTACCCACGGTCAGTAAGGTCTTGAAAGTACTGTCAAAAGCGGGACTAGTATACGCTACGAGAGGCTCTAAAGGAGGGTACCAATTAGTACAGGTAGCTGAACAGATAACCGTTGCTAGCATTATTGGTGCACTAGAAGGACCTATTACTATTACGGAATGTAGTTCGGAAACGCATGATTGTAAACAAGCCAGTGCCTGTGAGATGAAAGGCAATTGGGGCGGGGTTAATCGAGCGATTGTTAATGTTTTAGAGTCTATAACATTGGCGGATATGATGGTTTCACAACAGCAGTATAGTTCAAAAGAAATTCAAGTTTCGTGGCAAGGTTTAAGCCGTTAGCGGTGGAGAAGAAAATGACGTCAAGCACAAAAGAAATTGAACAATTAATTGGCAAAGAGTATGACAAAGGTTTTGTAACCAACTTAGAGGCAGACACTTTTTTGCCCGGGTTAAATGAAGAGGTAATAGCGGCTCTGTCGGCTAAGAAAAATGAACCTCCTTTTATGTTGGAGTGGCGTTTAAAGGCTTATCGGCATTGGTTGACCATGACGCCTCCTGAGTGGGCTTTTGTTAATTTTAAGCCGATAGATTATCAGCAGATAAGTTATTATTCGGCCCCTAAGCAGAATGAAAAATTAAAAAGTCTCGATGAAGTTGACCCAGAGTTATTAGATACCTATAAGAAATTAGGCATACCGCTAGAGGAACAAGAACGGCTTGCCGGCGTGGCGGTTGATGCGGTTTTTGATAGTGTTTCTGTTGCGACAACTTTTAAGGGAAAGTTAAAAGAAGTCGGTGTTATTTTTTGCCCGATCTCTGAGGCAATTCAAGAATATCCTGAATTGGTAAAACAGTATTTAGGCTCGGTGGTTCCGCAAGAAGATAACTTTTATGCGGCCCTGAATTCAGCAGTTTTTACCGATGGATCATTTGTTTATATTCCTAAAGGTGTTCGCTGTCCGATGGAATTGTCCACTTATTTTAGGATTAATGCCGCTAATACAGGGCAGTTTGAGCGCACCTTAATTATTGCTGACGAGAGTAGTCATGTGAGTTATCTCGAGGGTTGTACAGCACCGATGCGAGATGAAAACCAGCTACATGCAGCCGTTGTTGAATTAGTTATCTTGGATAATGCACAAATAAAATATTCAACAGTACAGAATTGGTATCCTGGCGATAAGGACGGAAAAGGCGGTATTTATAACTTTGTAACCAAGCGGGCAGATTGTCGAGGCGTTAATTCAAAAGTATCGTGGACGCAAGTTGAAACGGGTTCTGCGATTACTTGGAAGTACCCCAGTTGTGTTTTAACGGGTGATAACTCAGTGGGTGAGTTTTATTCGGTAGCACTAACCAATAATTATCAACAAGCAGATACCGGTACAAAAATGATACATGTGGGTAAAAATACCCGGAGCACGATTATTTCAAAAGGTATTTCGGCCGGTAAGGCACAGAATTCATACCGAGGTTTAGTTAAGGTTTTGAAAAGTGCGGAGAATGCTCGAAATTATACGCAGTGTGACTCACTGTTGGTGGGTGATCGTTGCGGTGCGCATACTTTTCCTTATATAGAGGTTAAGCAACCTTCAGCGACTGTGGAACATGAGGCGACGACGTCAAAGATCAGTGAAGATCAATTGTTTTTTTGTCAGCAGCGCGGGTTGTCTCCAGAAGATGCGGTATCACTGATTGTGAATGGCTTTTGTAAGGAAGTTTTTAAGGAATTGCCCATGGAGTTTGCAGTAGAAGCACAAGCGCTCTTAGGAATTAGTCTTGAAGGCTCGGTAGGTTAAGAACAGATATTAATAAACGCTCTTTTTGATGAGCGGTTTTTATAATGGTAGTAAATCAGTTGGTTAGAAAATTAATTTAGTGGAATACGATAAAGGTAATTATATGCTCGTTATAAAAGATCTACAGGTCAATATTGGAGACAAACCTATTTTGAAGGGTATTAGTCTTGAAATTAAAGCCGGTGAGGTTCATGCCATTATGGGACCTAATGGGTCTGGAAAAAGTACTTTGTCGCATGTTTTAGCGGGTAAAGAGGGATATACGATTACCGGTGGGAGTCTTGCAATGGAAGGGCAAGATTTAGCAGAGATGGCACCTGAAACAAGAGCGAGGGAAGGGTTGTTTTTGGCATTTCAGTACCCGGTTGAGATACCCGGTGTAAGTAATATTTATTTATTAAAGGCTGCGTTAAATGCTATTCGTAAGCATCGAGGACTGAGTGAAGTCGATGCGTTGGATTTTTTAACTCTGGTTAAAGAGAAGATTAAATTACTAGGGATGGATGAGAAATTCCTGTATCGGTCTGTTAATCAAGGTTTTTCTGGCGGTGAGAAAAAGCGTAATGAAATCCTTCAGATGGCAGTAATGGAGCCGAAGATGTGTATCATGGATGAAACTGATTCAGGGCTTGATATTGATGCTTTACAAATTGTGGCGGCAGGCGTGAATTCATTACGCTCAGAAAAAAGGTCATTTTTAATGATTACCCATTATCAACGTTTATTAGATTATATCGTGCCTGATGTGGTTCATGTGTTAGCCGATGGACGGATTGTTAAGACCGGAGGTCCTGAGTTGGCATTAGAATTAGAGCAAAAAGGATATGGTTGGATTGGGCAGGTAGAATAATGGCGAGTGCTGTGAGTTCATTAAAAAAATATGTCGAAGAGTACGATGAAATTAAATCGACTTTACCGGGACAAGAATTGGATTGGCTCGTGCAGTTGCGCCAGCAAAGCTTAAATCAGTTTTCGACACGAGGCTTTCCAACGATACGCGATGAAGATTGGCGCTATACCAATGTTACGCCATTAATAAAAAAATCCTTTCAATCGGTGGTAGCAAAACCCAGCACAGCAGTCGTGCCCGAGCAGATGGATAACTATTATGC
>DTSI01000150.1:16685-20190 GCA_012965425.1 Methylococcaceae bacterium | reverse complement strand
ATCTATTACCATTGATAAGAAGATTCCAATGGGGGGCGGATTAGGCGGGGGTAGTTCCGATGCTGCTACCACGTTGGTGGCCTTGAATGCACTTTGGGAGTTGGGCTTGTCCGGTCAGCGACTATCAGAATTAGGGTTAAAATTAGGCGCGGATGTGCCGGTTTTTATTAGGGGTTGTAATGCATGGGCTGAAGGCGTGGGTGAAAAGTTGCAGCCAATTTCGCTGGCAGATAGTTGGTATGTAATCGTAAAGCCGCAGTGCCATGTGGCAACTAAAGCAGTTTTTTGTGCTAAAGATTTGACACGGGATAGTAAAACTATCACAATAAGCGACTTTCAATCGGGCCAGCATCAGAATGATTGCTTGGAAACGGTTCGAGAGGCTTATCCTGTTGTGGATAAGGTATTGGTGATGTTGTCATCATTTGGGGAGGCAAGGTTGACCGGTACGGGAGCTTGTGTGTTTTTACAGTTTGCTTCTGAAAATTCAGCTAAAGCGGTTTATGAAGAACTAAAGAGCGGTGCTGAAGACGTTTATTTTGCAGCAGGAGTTGAACGTTCGCCAGTATATCAAAAATTGGACTATCCCTCTTTTTGATCAAGTGAAATAAAATATTGGGCCGTCGCCAAGCGGTAAGGCACGGGGTTTTGATCTCCGCATACCCAGGTTCGAATCCTGGCGGCCCAGCCATTTGCCTGTAACTGTATTTAATCTTTCAATGGGGGTGACTCAGTGGATGATACCTCGTTTATGGTGTTCTCGGGGAATGCTAACAGAAAGTTAGCGGAGGGAGTTGTTAAAAGGCTTAGCATGCGTTTAGGTATGGCTAGGGTAGGTCGATTCAGTGATGGTGAAGTCACTGTAGAGATTGAGGAAAATGTTCGCGGTAGAGAGGTTTTTGTTGTTCAGTCAACAAATGCGCCGACGGATGAGAATTTAATGGAGTTGCTGGTTTTGATTGATGCGTTGCATCGGTCTTCGGCAGCTAAGGTAACGGCAGTGATTCCTTATTTTGGTTATGCGCGCCAAGATCGTAGGTCGAGGTCTGCCAGAGTGCCGATTACTGCAAAGTTAGTGGCAAAGATGATTGAGGCCGCCGGTGCGAGTAATTTGCTGACGGTTGATTTGCATGCTGATCAGATACAGGGGTTTTTTGATATTCCTGTTGATAATGTTTATGCGTCGCCGTTGTTGTTAGGTGATATATGGCGGAAAAATTATCAGGATTTGATGGTGGTGTCACCCGATGTGGGTGGAGTGGTTCGGGCGCGGGCGTTAGCGAAGCGTCTTGATGATGCTGATTTAGCAATTATTGATAAGCGTCGCCCAAAAGCTAACCACGCTGAGGTCATGCATATTATTGGTGATGTTAAAGATCGGACGTGTGTGTTGGTCGATGATCTGGTTGATACGGCAGGAACCTTGTGTCAGGCCGCTAAAGCGTTAAAGGGGTGTGGCGCTAAGAAAGTAGTGGCTTATTGTACGCATCCTGTTTTGTCGGGTAAGGCGCGTGAGAATTTAGAAGGCTCGCTCATTGATGAATTGGTGGTAACAGACACTATACCGTTAGCTGACGGGATGTTAGAGACGGGTAAGATTAGGCAACTGAGTGTGGCGGAGATGATGGGCGAAACCATCCGGCGTATGGCGGAGAGTGAATCGGTCAGCTCGATGTACGTAGATTAAATGGTTTTTATGCGGTGCGAGTACTGCTTATATTAGGTTAGGAGAGTTAAGAATGTCGGATGTATTTCAGTTTGATGCGGTAGCAAGAGTGGGGGCAGGAACAAGTGCTTCAAGAGCAGTGCGTCGTGAGGGTGGAATTCCTGCGATTATTTATGGTGCAGGAAAAGAACCTCAACAGTTGACGTTGTTACATAATGACGTGCTTAAGCATTTAGAACATGAGGCGGTTTATTCGCATGTTTTAGAAGTGGTTATTGATGGCAAGAAAGAAAAGGCTGTTTTAAAAGGTCTTCAGCGTCATCCAAGTAAGCCTAGGATTTTGCATATGGATTTTCAGCGCGTGAGTGCAAAGGATAAATTGCGTGTTCATGTGCCATTGCATTTTGTTAATGCAGAGAGTGCTGTTGGCGTTAAGAAAGGCGGTGTGGTTACTCACAGTCAGGTAGATGTTGAGGTGACGTGCTTGCCAAAGGACTTGCCGGAATTTATCGAAATAGATTTATTAGCATTGGATGTGGGTGAGTCTATTCATTTGTCTGAGATTAAATTGCCGAAGGGTGTTAATATTAATGCATTAGCTCAAGGTCATGATCATGACTTGCCGGTTGTTTCAGTCACTGCGATTCGTGGCGGTGTTGCTGAAGATGAAGATGAAGGTGAAGTTGGCGGCAGCGATTCGGGCGAATCAGAATAGATTGGTAGTTGACTCAGCTGCGATTGCTCGTTGGCCTGGGAAATCCAGGGCAACGTTACATTAAAACCCGGCATAATGTCGGGTTTTGGTTTTTAGACCACTGGCTGGCTCAGTTAGGGGCAGTGAGTTGGCGCAGTGAATCGCGTTTTCAAGCGGAATTTACTGAACTGTGCGTGGCGGGTCAGTCGGTAATATTCTTGAAGCCGCAAACCTATATGAATTTAAGTGGTCAGGCAGTTGGTAAGGTGCTTCGGTATTTCAAGATAACCCCTCAGGAAATGCTGGTTGTTCATGATGAGTTAGATTTTGAAGTGGGTGTGATGCGCTTCAAAGACGGTGGCGGTCATGGGGGTCATAATGGCTTACGGGATATTGTTGCGACTCTTGGTAATGGGCAGTTTCATCGAATGCGAATCGGTATTGGTCATCCTGGGGATAAGCGCAAAGTTTCAGATTATGTTTTATCCGCGGTCCCGATGAGTGATGGGGTAAGTATTGAGTCAGGTTTTGAGCGTATTTATCTGAATTCAGAGTTGTTGGTGCAGATGCGTTTTGATCAGTTAAAAAATAAAATTCATTAGCCTTTTTAAGTTAAATTTCTTGGTCATTGTTATTAGGGTAAGAGATTTGTTATGGTTAATGGGTGAAAATGATTGACAGTTTGTTTTTATTAGAGCAGAATGTCGAACTTTTGTACTGGAGGGGTTCCCGAGTGGCCAAAGGGATCAGACTGTAAATCTGACGGCTCCGCCTTCGGAGGTTCGAATCCTCCCCCCTCCACCATATTATTACTAAGCAAAGATTAAACGCGGGTGTAGTTCAATGGTAGAACTCCAGCCTTCCAAGCTGATCACGTGGGTTCGATTCCCATCACCCGCTCCATAATCGGTTGGCTGTGTTGGTTTAGTAGTTAGGTTGGGCCGGTTTCTGCCCATATAGCTCAGCGGTAGAGCACTTCCTTGGTAAGGAAGAGGTCACCGGTTCAAGTCCGGTTATGGGCTCCAAGAATTTTATTTAACAATATAATTTAGTTTTGTAGAGGTTTAGTAAGATGGCTAAAGAAAAATTTGAACGTACCAAACCCCATGTCAACGTAGGCACGATTGGCCACGTTGATCATGGTA
>DTSI01000150.1:12142-16601 GCA_012965425.1 Methylococcaceae bacterium | reverse complement strand
AGCGATTACGAAAGTGATGGCTGAGTCCCAAGGCGGTGAGGTCAAAGATTTTGCAGATATTGACAATGCGCCAGAAGAGCGTGAGCGCGGCATTACGATTGCAACATCTCATGTTGAGTATGAGTCAAGTAATCGTCATTATGCGCACGTTGACTGTCCGGGTCACGCGGATTATGTGAAGAACATGATTACCGGTGCGGCACAAATGGACGGTGCTATTTTAGTTTGTTCTGCAGCCGATGGTCCGATGCCACAAACACGAGAGCACATTTTGCTGGCGCGTCAGGTGGGTGTTCCTTACATCGTGGTATTTTTGAATAAAGCTGACATGGTTGACGATGAAGAGTTGATCGAGTTAGTTGAGATGGAAGTTAGAGAGCTTCTGGACATGTATGAGTTCCCAGGAGACGATACGCCGGTTATTATTGGTTCGGCGTTGAAAGCATTAGAAGGGGATACCAGTGAATTGGGTGCGCCTTCGGTGGTTAAACTGGTTGAAGCGATGGATTCATATATTCCAGAGCCCGAAAGAGCGATAGAGGGTTCTTTCTTGATGCCGATTGAGGATGTATTTTCAATTTCAGGTCGTGGCACGGTAGTTACCGGACGTATTGAGCGTGGCGTAGTTAAAGTGGGCGAAGAGATCGAGATTGTAGGTATTAAAGAAACAGCGACAACGACTTGCACGGGTGTTGAGATGTTCCGTAAGTTGTTGGATCAGGGTCAAGCGGGCGATAACGTGGGTGTTTTGTTGCGCGGCACGAAGCGAGAAGAGGTTGATCGTGGTCAGGTGTTAGCGCATCCGAAGACGATTAATCCGCATACTCATTTTGAAGCAGAGATTTATGTGTTGTCTAAAGATGAGGGGGGTCGTCATACGCCATTTTTTAATGGTTATCGTCCCCAGTTTTACTTTAGAACGACAGATGTAACAGGAGCGGTAGATCTTCCAGAGGGTGTAGAGATGGTTATGCCTGGTGATAACGTGCAAGTAACGGTTAAGTTGATTGCGCCGATTGCGATGGAAGATGGTTTGCGTTTCGCAGTAAGAGAAGGTGGTCGCACCGTGGGTGCGGGCGTAGTAGTAAAAATTATAGAGTGATAATGGTTGTAATCCTGTCTTTACAGGTGGGATTACCATGGTTATAAAGCAGTAGGCAGTAGGCAGTAGGTCAGTGGCTCAATTGGTAGAGCAGCGGTCTCCAAAACCGCAGGTTGGGGGTTCGAGTCCCTCCTGGCCTGCCATTCTGTTTTTTTTAAATTTTAATCTAAATAAAGAGCAATAATGTCAACTCAAACTGAAGCGGCAACATCTGTTATGGATGTTGTAAAATTGGTGTTTTCTGTATCTTTAGTGATCGCAGGACTGGCTGGTTTTTATTATTTTTCAGAGTTCCCGTTACTTTATCGGGTGCTTGGATTGGTTGCCGTTGTTTTGGTGGCTATGTTGATGGCGTTAACGTCTACCACGGGTCGTAATTTTAGCGCTTTTGTGCGTGAGGCGCGTCAAGAGGTCAGGAAAGTTGTTTGGCCATCCCGTCAGGAAACAGTTCAGACCACGTTAACCGTATTTGCTATGGTTTTTGTCGTTGGCTTGATTTTGTGGTTGTTTGATATGTTCTTGTTTTGGGGCGTTCAGGTTCTAACGGGGCAAGGGGGCTAGAATGGCTCTTAAATGGTATGTTATCCATGCCTACTCGAATTATGAGAACAAGGTTCGTTTGGCATTGGAAGAGCGCATTGAGCGCGAAGGATTACAAGATCATTTTGGTAAGATAATCGTTCCGACAGAAGAAGTTGTCGAGATGCGAGGGGGTCAGCAGCGCAAGAGTGAAAGAAAGTTTTTCCCTGGCTATGTTTTGGTTCAAATGGAATTGAGTGATGTGACCTGGCATATGGTTCGGGATGTTCCGCGTGTTTTAGGTTTTATCGGGGGAACAGCTGATAAGCCTGCGGCTATTACTGAGGCTGAAGCAGACCTGATATTGAACCGTGTTGAAGATGGTGTTAATAAACCTAAGCCGAAGGTCTTGTTCGAAGTTGGTGAGGTTTTGCGTGTAGTCGGCGGGCCTTTTAAGGATTTTGATGGTGTCGTTGAAGAAGTTAACTACGAGAAGAGTCGCTTAACGGTGACAGTAATGATTTTTGGGCGTTCAACACCCGTTGATCTTGAGTTTGCTCAAGTTGAAAAAGGTTGATAGGTTGTTTTTTAAGGACCTTTAGAATTTTAAGGCGTTTTACGGGGAGCCTGAACGGCGTTTGAACCCATTTTGGAGTTATAGCTAATGGCTAAAAAAATTGAAGCATATATAAAATTGCAGGTAAAAGCGGGTGAGGCTAATCCAAGTCCACCGGTAGGGCCGGCGCTGGGTCAACATGGTGTTAATATCATGGAGTTTTGTAAGACGTTTAATGCAAAGACTCAAGAGTTAGAGAAAGGGATGCCTATTCCGGTTATCATTACCGTATATGCGGATCGTAGTTTTACTTTTGTTACCAAAACACCGCCAGCATCAGTTTTGTTAAAGAAAGCGGTTGGTATAGCTAAAGGTAGTGGCGTTCCTAATATCGATAAAGTCGGAACGGTTACCCGCGCGCAACTAGAAGACATAGCAAAGACTAAAATGCCTGATTTAAATGCAGCAGATTTAGATGCTGCAGTTAAGACAATAGCGGGTAGTGCTCGTAGTATGGGCCTGAATGTGGAGGGTCTGTAAAATGGCTAAATTAACTAAACGTGCAAAGATCATTCAAGAGAAAGTCGATTTCAATAAAGCCTATTCTGTTGATGATGCCGTGAGTGTGCTTAAAGAAGTAGCGCTATCAAACTTTAATGAGTCTGTTGATGTATGTATTAACTTAGGTGTTGATGCCCGGAAATCAGATCAGAATGTCCGTGGTGCAACGGTATTACCCAATGGTACTGGAAAGACCGTGCGTGTGGCAGTTTTTACCCAAGGCGAAAATGCTGATCTCGCAAAAGCAGCAGGCGCTGATATTGTCGGTATGGACGATTTGGCCGCGGAGGTTAAAAAAGGCGTGATGGATTTTGATGTGGTTATCGCATCACCCGATGCAATGCGTGTGGTCGGGCAGTTGGGCCAGATTTTAGGTCCACGTGGTCTCATGCCTAACCCAAAGGTAGGTACAGTGACTCCGGATGTGGCGCAAGCCGTTAAGAATGCTAAATCGGGCCAGGTGCGTTACCGGACTGATAAAGCCGGTATTATACATTGCTCTGTGGGTAAAGTTAGCTTTGAGGGCGATGCAATTCAGCAAAACTTACAGGCCTTGATTGCAGATTTAAAGAAAGCCAAACCAAGTTCTGCGAAAGGAATTTATTTGAAGAAAATCACCTTGTCGTCAACGATGGGTCCGGGTTTATCAATTGATAAAGCCAGTATCGGTGAATAATATTTTAAGAACACGTTAAGTTCTTAACAAAGACTTTGGGTTGCCGATTTCGGTGATCGTCAAAGACCGTAGGTGCGTAAGCATAATTAACTGAGTTAAAAGTTTATCCTACGTAGATGGTGTCTGGAACTGAGAAATCGGTGAAAGTAACTGTTAGGGAGCATCATTAGCGAAATTGATTAATGATGTGTTATGAAAATTCTGGTAATTATCAGAAAAATTTCGGAGGTAAATTGTGGCATTAAGATTGGATGACAAAAAACTTGTCGTCGAAGAGGTTGCTGCTATCGCCGCTGACGCGCACTCGGCAATTGCTGCTGAATACCGTGGTTTAACGGTAATAGAGCTGACAGAATTACGTCGGGTTGCGCGCGAGTCGGGTGTTTATCTGCGTGTGGTAAAAAATACGTTGGCACAACGTGCTGTTGAAGGAACAGAGTTTGAGTGCATGAAGGAGGGTATGAAAGGTCCTCTGATATTTGCATTTTCAATGGAAGATCCCGGATCGGCGCCACGTGTAATCAACGACTTTGCAAAAGAACATGATAAATTAGTGACTAAGTTAGTTTCTATTGGTGGGCAGTTGTATGATGCCTCCGAGTTGAAACGTTTAGCAATGCTACCGACGCGTGATCAAGCTATTAGTATGTTAATGGCATTGATGAAAGCACCGGTAGAGAAATTTGTCCGTACTTTAGCTGAGCCACATGCTAAGTTAACACGCACCGTTGCAGCGATAAAAGATCAGAAAGAAGCGGCATAAAGTCTCTTTCACATGTAACAAACGAAACAAAAATATAGAGGAATAAAATTATGGCACTTTCACAAGAAGATATTCTGGAAGCGATTTCAAACATGAGTGTAATGGAAGTCGTTGACCTGATTTCTGCAATGGAAGAAAAATTTGGCGTTTCTGCTGCAGCTGCGGTTGCTGCTGCTCCTGCTGCTGCTGACGGTGGCGCTGCTGCTGAAGAACAAACTGAGTTTGACGTAGTCCTAACAAATCAAGGTTCAAATAAAGTTTCAGTTATTAAAGCCGTTCGTT
>DTSI01000150.1:0-12132 GCA_012965425.1 Methylococcaceae bacterium | reverse complement strand
AGAAGCTAAAGCTGAAGTAGATGGTGTTCCTTCAACTATAAAAGAAGGCGTTAGTCAAACAGAAGCTGAAGAAGTTAAAAAACAGCTTGAAGAAGCAGGTGCTTCTGTAGAAATTAAATAATTTAATTTCTACTCTGTTAATTATAGGCATAGCCTATTATAGGTATCTGGCTGGTGACTTATAGTCGCCGGCCTTTTACTGTTTGTGTAAGCTAATCAGAAGTACTGTTCTTTACGTTGAAGGAAACACGCACTATGGTCTACTCTTTTACCGAGAAAAAACGAATCCGTAATAATTTTGGCACGGCCTCAGAGGTTATTGAGGTACCTTATCTTCTTGCCACACAAATTGATTCGTACGCTAATTTTTTACAGTCAGGCCAATCCCCTGAAGCTCGGAAAGAGTTAGGATTGCATGCAGCTTTTACAACTGTTTTTCCAATTGTAAGTCATTCTGGTTATGCGGTCTTGGAATATGTGAGTTATCGGCTCGGCGAACCTGTTTTTGATGTGCGGGAATGTCAGCAGCGTGGTGTGACTTTTGCGGCTCCGTTACGTGTTTTGGTGCGTCTGGTGATCTATGATAAAGAGTCACCGTTGTCTGCAAAAGTAGTGAAAGATGTACGAGAACAAGAAGTATATATGGGTGAATTACCGCTGATGACGGACAATGGTACGTTCGTTATTAATGGTACTGAACGTGTTATTGTTTCGCAATTACACCGCTCGCCCGGTGTTTTCTTTGATCATGACAAAGGTAAAACACATTCTTCCGGGAAATTACTTTTTAATGCGCGGGTTATACCTTACCGAGGGTCTTGGTTGGATTTTGAGTTTGATCATAAAGATACCTTATTTGTAAGGATTGACAGACGCCGTAAGATTCCGGCAACTATTTTACTGAAAGCGCTTTCATACAACAATGAACAAATTGTTTCGTTGTTCTATGAAACCAATAAATTCAGGTTATCTGAGGACCGTTATTTGTTTGATGTTATTCCTGAGCGTTTAAGGGGTGATATTGCCACGTTTGATTTTATCTATGAAGGAACAGTTTATATCAAAGAAGGGCGGCGGATAACCGCTACACACATTCGTCAAATGACTAAGGCGGGTGTTGATCAGATTGAAGTTCCTAGGGATTACTTGTTTGGAAAAATATTAGCTAATAATTTGGTTGATGAGTCAACCGGTGAATTAGTTGCCGAAGTTAATGCGGAAATTACTGATGAATTAATAACGGCTATTCAGGCTGTTGGAATTACTGATATAGAGACCCTGTTTGTCAATGAACTTGACCGAGGGCCTTATATTTCCAATTCCCTGAAAATTGATAATACTAGCAACAAAATTGAAGCATTGATTGAAATATATCGAATGATGCGGCCGGGTGAACCGCCAACTCAAGACGCGGCTGAGAAGTTGTTTAAGAATTTGTTTTTTAGTTCAGAACGTTACGATTTATCTGCTGTTGGCAGAATGAAGTTTAATCGTCGCCTAGGGCGGGAGGAAATTGTTGGTGAAGGAATACTGACAAAAGAGGACATTATCGATGTGCTTAAAGAGTTGATTGATATTAGGAATGGTAATTT
The DNA here is from genome assembly GCA_012965425.1 of Methylococcaceae bacterium. GTDB lineage: Bacteria > Pseudomonadota > Gammaproteobacteria > Methylococcales > Methylomonadaceae > OPU3-GD-OMZ. Next base: position 10,540 of record DTSI01000150.1, on the reverse strand, counting down.
AAATATCGATGATATTGATCATTTGGGTAACCGACGGGTTCGTTCGGTGGGTGAAATGATTGAAAATCAATTTCGAGTTGGCTTGGTGCGTGTTGAAAGAGCAGTCAGGGAACGTTTAACGTTGGCTGACTCTGAAGGCTTGATGCCTCAGGAAATCATTAATGCTAAGCCGGTATCAGCTGCTGTTAAAGAGTTTTTTGGTTCCAGTCAGTTGTCGCAGTTTATGGATCAGAATAATCCGCTATCGCAAGTAACCCATAAACGACGGGTTTCTGCTTTAGGGCCTGGCGGTCTTGCTCGGGAACGGGCTGGTTTTGAGGTTCGAGATGTTCATACCACGCATTATGGTCGTGTCTGTCCGATTGAAACACCAGAGGGGCCGAATATCGGATTGATTAATTCGTTGGCGGTTTATGCGAGAACCAATAAATACGGTTTTTTAGAAACCCCTTACCGTAAAGTTATCGACGGTAAAGTGACCAGTCAGGTTGATTACTTATCAGCGATTGAAGAAGGGGAATACATAATTGCGCAGGCCAGTGTGGCGGTAGATGCTGATAATCAAGTGGTTAAAGGTTTGGTTTCGTGCCGCTATAAAGATGAGTTCCAATTAGCAGCATCCGAAGATGTGCAGTATATGGATGTATCCCCAAAGCAGATTGTTTCTGTTGCAGCATCAATTATTCCATTCCTTGAGCATGATGATGCAAACCGTGCATTAATGGGTTCGAACATGCAGCGACAAGCCGTTCCAACCTTGATAGCCGAGAAGCCTTTAGTTGGTACTGGGATGGAGCGTACCGTAGCTAAAGATTCCGGGGTAACGGTGGTTGCCAAGCGTAGCGGTGTAATTGAGAAAGTGGATGCCGCTCGAATTGTTGTACGTGTTGACGATTCAGAAACTGAGACCGGTGAATCAGGGGTTGATATTTATAACCTGATTAAATATACCCGGTCAAATCAAAATACTTGTATTAATCAAAAGCCATTAGTTAAGTTGACTGATACGGTTAAGGCGGGTGATATTTTAGCCGATGGGCCATCAACCGATATTGGTGAATTAGCATTGGGTCAGAACATGCTGATCGCTTTTATGCCTTGGAATGGTTATAACTTCGAAGATTCTATTTTGGTGTCTGAGAAAGTTGTGAAAGAAGATCGTTTCACGACGATTCATATCGAAGAGAAAACGTGTGTTGCTAGAGATACTAAACAAAGTCCTGAAGAGATTACGGCAGATATACCTAACGTGAGTGAAGAAGCGCTGTCTAAGTTAGATGAGTCCGGTATTGTTTATGTGGGGGCTGAAGTGAAAGGCGGAGACATATTAGTTGGCAAGGTAACCCCAAAGGGTGAAAGTCAACTGACACCGGAAGAAAAATTATTACGGGCCATTTTTGGTGAAAAAGCGGCGGATGTGAAAGATACTTCCTTGCGTGTACCTAATGGTATGGATGGTCATGTTATCGACGTTCAGGTGTTTACCCGCGAAGGTGTTAAAAAGGATGCCCGTGCACTTTCTATTGAAGAAGAAGAGATTAAGCTGGCTAAAAAGGATTTCGATGATCGACGGTTTATTCAGGAACAAGATATTTATAGTCGTGTAGAAAAGTTGTTGTTGGGTGAGTCGGTTGAATCATCGATGTTAGGATTCAGGAAGAGCAAAGAGATCACTGTAGACCTATTGCAGGGGATGGAGCAGAAAAACTGGTTGAAAATTACAACTACCAATGAAGATCTTAATGTTCAATTAGAAGCCATCACTGTACAAATTGAACAATTGCGTAAAGAGTTTGATAAACAACTGGAAATAAAACGCAACAAGATCACGATGGGTGATGATTTAGCGCCCGGTGTACTGAAAATGGTTAAAGTTCATTTAGCGGTTAAAAGGCGGATACAGCCAGGCGATAAAATGGCAGGTCGGCACGGTAATAAAGGGGTCATTTCTCAAATCGTTCCGGTTGAAGATATGCCTTATACGGCTGACGGTCGGCCGATTGATATTCTGTTGAATCCGTTAGGCGTGCCTTCACGGATGAATGTTGGGCAGGTTTTAGAAACGCATTTAGGTTGGGCTGCTAAGGGGCTTGGTATTAAGATTGGTGAGATGATCAGAGCACAAGCTAAAATTCAAGACATTAGAGACTACCTCGAGCGTATCTATAATACCAGTGGTCGTGAAGAAGATTTAGATAGCTTTTCTGATAAAGAAATAATGGAAATGGCGTCAAATTTGACGGCTGGTGTGCCAATGGCGTCACCTGTTTTTGATGGTGCTTCTGAGGATGATATCAGGTCTATGCTGAAATTGGCTGATTTGCCGGAGCATGGTCAAATTACTTTATTTGATGGCTTGACCGGCGACAAATTTGACCGTGAAGTGACTGTTGGATACATGTATATGTTGAAATTGAATCATTTAGTTGATGACAAAATGCATGCAAGATCAACAGGGCCGTATAGTTTAGTGACTCAGCAACCGTTAGGTGGCAAGGCGCAATTTGGTGGGCAACGCTTTGGGGAAATGGAAGTATGGGCGCTTGAGGCTTATGGCGCAGCTTATACGTTACAGGAAATGTTGACTGTAAAATCTGATGATGTCACTGGGAGGACCAGAATGTACAAAAATATTGTCGATGGCAAGCATGATATGGATGCCGGGATGCCTGAATCATTTAATGTATTAGTTAAAGAGATTCGATCATTAGGGATTAACATTGAGCTCGAAAGGCAGAAATAATTCGGAGCATAATGGTTTATAGACACGCTGGGTTATTCCAGATCGTATCGTTTGATTAGAGGACAAGCGCTTGAAAGATTTATTTAATGTTTTAAACCGTCAGAGTCAGGTTGAAGATTTTGATGCAATTCGAATTGGGTTAGCGTCGCCGCAGAGGATTCGGTCGTGGTCATTCGGGGAAGTTAAAAAACCTGAAACAATTAATTACCGGACATTTAAACCGGAAAGAGACGGGTTGTTTTGTGCCAAGATTTTTGGCCCAGTCAGTGATTACGAATGTTTGTGCGGTAAATATAAGCGTCTTAAGCATCGCGGTGTTATTTGTGAGAAATGCGGCGTTGAAGTGACGCTTTCTAAAGTCCGCCGTGAGCGGATGGGTCATATTGATTTAGCCAGCCCGGTTGCGCATATTTGGTTTTTAAAATCATTGCCTTCTAGAATTGCGCTATTGCTTGATATGACTTTACGCGAAATAGAGCGGGTTCTGTATTTTGAATCATTTGTTGTATTAGAGCCGGGGATGACGCCATTAGAGCGCGGTGAACTATTAACCGATGATGAGTATCTTGAGAAAGTTGAAGAGTACGGCGATGATTTTGATGCCAAGATGGGTGCAGAAGCTATCTATGCGTTGTTGAAGTCTATTGACTTGCCGGGTGAGGTTACTGATTTACGCGATAATATTAATGCAACCAGTTCTGAGACTAAAATTAAGAAGTTTTCTAAACGGTTAAAAGTTTTGGAGGCGTTGTTGGCTTCTGAAAATCGTCCGGAATGGATGATTTTAACCGTTCTTCCGGTATTGCCGCCCGAATTACGTCCTCTGGTTCCGCTGGATGGCGGTCGTTTTGCTACGTCTGACTTAAACGATCTGTACCGCCGAGTGATAAACCGGAACAATCGCTTAGGACGCTTACTTGAATTGAGTGCGCCGGATATTATTGTTCGTAATGAGAAAAGAATGCTCCAGGAGTCTGTTGATGCGTTATTAGACAATGGTCGGCGTGGACGGGCAATTACGGGTACCAATCGTCGTCCGTTAAAATCGCTCGCGGATATGATTAAAGGTAAACAAGGCCGTTTCAGACAAAATTTGCTGGGAAAACGGGTTGATTATTCAGGACGATCAGTCATTGTGGTCGGGCCTACGCTGAAATTACATCAATGTGGCTTGCCTAAGAAAATGGGTCTAGAGTTATTCAAACCGTTTATTTTTAGTAAGCTTCAGTTGCGTGGTTTGGCAACCACAATCAAGGCAGCTAAAAAGTTGGTTGAAAAGGAAGTCGGGGAGGTTTGGGACATTCTTGAAGAGGTTATTCGAGAGCATCCGATTATGCTTAACCGTGCCCCCACATTACATCGATTGGGCATTCAGGCTTTTGAACCGATCTTGATTGAAGGTAAGGCTATTCAGTTGCATCCGCTGGTTTGTAGTGCTTTTAATGCGGATTTTGACGGTGACCAGATGGCGGTCCATGTGCCCTTGTCAATAGAGGCGCAACTTGAAGCTAGAACGTTGATGATGGCTACTAATAATATCCTTTCGCCTGCCAATGGTGAGCCCGTTATTAACCCTACTCAGGACGTGGTCTTGGGTTTATATGCAATGAGTCGTGAAAAAATAAATGCTAAGGGTGAAGGTGGTATTTTTGCTGACTTAGATGAACTTTATAAAGCGTTGCATTTTAAAACGGTTGAAGTTCGAACGAAGATACAATTACGGATTAAAGAAAAAGTTTTTAATGATGTTGGTGAGTTTGAATATCGTACCAGTCGTGTAAAAACTACGGTGGGTCGTGGGTTAATTTGGGAAATTGTTCCTGAAGGTGTTCCTTTTAGTGTCGTCAATTGTGATATGACCAAAAAGAATATCTCAAAGTTAATTGATTACTGTTATCGAAACTTAGGGATTAAAGAGACTGTTGTTTTGGCGGATCAACTCATGTACTTGGGGTTTAAGTCGGCAACGAAGGCCGGTGTTTCAATTGGTCTTGAGGATATGGCAGTACCTAAGGGTAAATTGCCTATTATTGAAGCTTCTGAAAAAGAAGTGAAAGATATTCAGGATCAATATGCCTCTGGTTTGGTAACAGAGGGCGAGCGTTACAATAAGGTTGTTGATATCTGGTCTCGTGCTAACGAGCAAGTCGCTAAAGTAATGATGGAAGGCTTAGGCGAAGAAGATACAATCGACGCTGAAGGCAATACCGTTAAAGAAAAGTCATTTAACTCTATTTTTATGATGGCTGATTCCGGAGCGCGGGGTTCTGCAGCCCAAATTAGACAGCTTGCTGGAATGAGGGGTTTGATGGCCAAGCCTGATGGCTCCATTATTGAAACGCCGATTACGGCGAATTTCAGAGAAGGTCTTGATGTATTACAGTACTTTATTTCTACGCATGGCGCTCGGAAAGGGTTAGCTGATACTGCCCTTAAAACAGCGAATTCGGGTTATTTGACTCGTCGTTTAGTGGATGTGGCACAGGATTTGGTGGTCTCCATGCATGACTGTGGCTCTGAAGGGGGGTTAACCTTAACACCGATCATTGAGGGGGGTGACGTGGTCATGCCGTTGAGTGAGCGTGTATTAGGGCGTGTTGTTTCCAGCGATGTTCTCGATGGTGCAGGTGAGAAGGTATTAGTTCCTGCTAAAACTATGTTAGATGAAGGCTTGGTTGCGCTGTTGGAAGAAAATGGACTCGATGAGTTGCTGGTACGCTCTATTATTACTTGTGAGGCACGGCATGGTGTTTGTGCGCTTTGTTATGGTCGTGATCTTGGGCGAGGTCATTTGGTCAATAGTGGTGAAGCCGTTGGTGTTATTGCCGCGCAATCGATTGGTGAGCCCGGAACCCAGTTGACCATGCGTACTTTCCATATAGGTGGTGCAGCATCAAGGGCTGCGGCAGTTAGTAATGTACAGATTAAGGCTGAAGGAACCATTAAATTGAATAACATTAAGACGGTTCTGAATAAAAATGGTAACTTAGTTGCTGTTTCACGTTCTGGGGAGGTCGGTATTATTGATAAATATGGCCGCGAAAGAGAGCGTTATAAAATACCCTACGGTGCAGTGATTTCTGCACAAGAAGGCGGTCATGTCAATGCAGGTGATATTATTGTTAATTGGGACCCGCATACGCATCCAGTTGTGACCGAAGTTCGGGGTTTTGTTAAATTAGTCGATTTTATTGAAGGGATTACGGTTCGTCAGGAATCTGATGAGGTCACCGGCTTAAGCTCTTTGATTGTTATTGATCCTAAGCAACGGGGCAGTGTCGGTAAAGAGTTGCGTCCAATGGTGAAATTGGTCGATGTGAACGGCGATGATTTGCATCTTTCTGGTACAGAGATTGTGGCTCAGTACTTCCTGCCCACCGGAGCGATAGCAAATATCAAGGATGGTGAAGAGGTACAGGTGGGTGATGTATTAGCTAGAATTCCACAGGAATCCAGTAAAACGCGTGATATCACCGGTGGTTTACCACGGGTAGCTGATTTATTTGAGGCGCGTAAAACCAAAGATCCTGCTATTCTTGCAGAAGCAACCGGCGTGGTTTCTTTTGGTAAGGAGACTAAAGGTAAACAAAGGATTGTAATTACTGATGCAAGCAGCGAGCAATATGAGACCTTGGTTCCGAAATGGCGCCATATCACTGTTTTTGAAGGTGAGTTTGTTGAAAAGGGCGAAACGATTGCTGAAGGTGAATTGACACCGCATGATATTTTACGTTTGCGGGGTGTTGAAGAGCTGGCCGCTTATTTGGTTAAGGAAATTCAAGACGTTTACCGTTTGCAAGGGGTGAAAATTAACGATAAGCATATTGAGGCGATTATTCGCCAAATGCTCAGAAAGGTTGAGATTACATCATCTGGGGATACCGAGTTTACCAAAGGTGAGCAGTTAGAACGGTTGTTGGTGAATGAAGTCAATAAGAAAATGGAAGCAGAAGCTAAGGTCCCCGCTACTTTTGCGCCGATGCTTTTGGGTATTACTAAAGCGTCGCTGGCAACAGAGTCATTTATTTCAGCCGCTTCCTTTCAGGAAACAACTCGGGTCTTAACTGATGCGGCGGTGAGAGGCTTAAAAGATGAGCTTCATGGTTTGAAGGAAAATGTTATCGTAGGGCGGTTAATTCCAGCTGGCACTGGCTTGGCTTATCATGCTCGGCGTAAACAGAAGAAATTAGACCGTGCAAATAAGGTCTTTGACGCCGCTGCTGAAACAAAAGTTGATATTGATGAAGTTGAAGAAGCGTTGAAAAGGGCTCTGAATACTGAGATATGATTTTCAAGAGCTAAAATAAGGGTACAAGCAATTTTATTTTTAGGCGGGTTAATGCTGTTTTACTCTAACCCGTTTATCTTGGTCTCACAAATCGGATAGGTTCTGTGTCAATGTGGATTCGGACAGTTGTGATTTGTGGGTATAGGCTTAGGTAAGACTTGACTTGTATAGGTTAACTATTTATTATAGGCGGCTAGCTTGTTTTGTCAGGTTAGTTAAAGAATATTTATTAATCCGTTGTGCGATGTGTGGCGGTTTTTTATTGCCTGATGCTTAAAAATTAATTTGGAGTCTAAAAGATATGGCCACGATTAACCAACTGGTTCGTAAGCCGAGAGTTAGAAAGATTGTAAAAAGTAACGTGCCTGCATTGGATGCATGTCCACAAAGAAGGGGTGTGTGCACCCGTGTATATACCACCACGCCTAAGAAACCGAATTCAGCCTTACGTAAGGTGGCGCGGGTTAGGCTAACCAATGGTTCGGAGGTTAGTAGTTATATTGGTGGTGAGGGGCATAATCTTCAGGAGCATTCCGTGGTCTTGATTCGTGGGGGCCGTGTTAAGGATCTTCCGGGTGTTCGTTATCATGTGGTGCGAGGTTGCCTTGATACCTCAGGTGTTGATGGAAGAAAACGTGGGCGTTCGAAGTATGGCGCTAAAAGACCAAAAAGTTAATTAGGTACGGTAAAAAATGTCTAGAAGAAGAGCGGCTGAGAAAAGAAGTATCCTTCCAGATCCTAGGTTTGGGAGTGAATTGTTAGCAAAGTTCATGAATATGATCATGGTGAGTGGCAAAAAGTCAGTTGCTGAGAAGATTGTGTACGGTGCTTTAGATGTAATCGAAAGTAAGGGCCATGAGGCCCCTTTAGATGTGCTTGTAAAGGCGTTAGACAATATTCAGCCTCGTGTTGAGGTGAAGTCGCGACGTGTCGGGGGCGCGACCTATCAGGTTCCTGTTGAAGTGATGCCTACGCGTCGTGTTGGTTTGGCGATGCGTTGGGCGATTGATGCGGCTAGAAAAAGAAATGAGCGTGGCATGGCTTTGAAGTTGGCGGGGGAGTTGTTGGATGCCTCTGAAAACCGAGGTGGTGCGGCTAAGAAGCGTGAAGATACCCATAGAATGGCTGATGCTAATAAGGCGTTTGCACATTACCGTTGGTAAGTTAAGTTTACTGTTGAATAGTGATTTGAAGTGGCCCGGCAGACAGATATTAACCGATATCGTAATATCGGGATTATGGCACACATTGATGCCGGCAAGACCACGACTACGGAGCGGGTGCTTTATTACACTGGAGTCTCTCATAAGATAGGAGAGGTTCATGATGGTGCGGCCACCATGGATTGGATGGCGCAAGAGCAGGAGCGTGGAATTACTATAACGTCTGCTGCAACCACTTGTTTTTGGAGTGGCATGAATAAGCAGTTTCCTGAGCATCGTATCAATATTATTGATACACCGGGGCACGTTGATTTTACGATTGAGGTGGAGCGGTCATTGCGGGTTTTAGATGGTGCTTGTTCGGTTTTTTGCGCTGTTGGTGGTGTTGAACCGCAGTCTGAGACGGTTTGGCGCCAGGCTAATAAGTATCAGGTGCCACGGTTGGCGTTTGTGAATAAGATGGATAGATCGGGAGCCGATTTTTTCCGGGTGGTCAGGCAGATGGCTGACCGTCTGGCGGCTAAGCCAGTAGTAATGCAGGTTCCCATAGGAGCTGAGGAGCATTTTGAAGGGGTTGTTGATCTTGTCAAAATGAAAGCGATCTACTGGGAAGAAGGCAACATGGGTGTTGCATTCGAAGAAAGGGAGATTCCTGAGGGGATGCTTGACTTGTGTCAGCAGTGGCGTGAGAGCTTAATGGAGGCGGCAGCAGAGGCCAGCGAAGAGTTGTTGGATAAGTATTTAGAGTCGGGGGGCTTGTCAGACGCTGATATTAAGGCGGGGATAAGAAAGCAAACGATTGCTAATGAATTGGTTCCGACGATTTGCGGCTCTGCTTTTAAGAATAAAGGTGTTCAGGCACTGTTGGATGCTGTGATTGAGTACCTTCCAGCGCCAACTGAGGTTGCCGCGATTAAAGGCGTCTTGGCCGATGGAGAAACTGAAGCCGAGCGGTCTGCTGCTGATGAAGATCCTTTTTCAGCGTTGGCATTTAAGATTGCAACGGACCCATTTGTTGGGACCTTGGTTTTTTTCAGAGTCTATTCGGGGATTTTGAAAAGCGGGGATCGGATTTTTAATTCGGTTAAGAAAAAGAAAGAACGTGTAGGTCGTATTGTTCAGATGCATGCGAACAGTCGACAAGAAGTTGATGCGGTCTATGCTGGGGATATAGCCGCAGCAATTGGCTTGAAAGATGTAAATACAGGGGATACTTTGTGTGCAATGGGCTCTGAAATCGTTCTTGAACGAATGGAGTTTCCGGAGCCGGTGATTTCGGTAGCGGTTGAGCCTAGAACGAAGCCTGACCAAGAAAAGATGGGTGTCGCGTTAGCTAAGTTAGCGCAAGAGGATCCTTCATTTCGGGTGCATACGGATGAGGAAACAGGGCAAACGATCATTTCTGGGATGGGAGAGCTTCATCTTGAGATAATTGTAGATCGGCTTCGACGTGAGTTTTCAGTTGAAGCTAATGTTGGAGCTCCGCAGGTTTCGTATCGGGAAACGATTAGCGCGTCTGTGGAATGTGAAGGTAAGTTTATCCGTCAATCGGGTGGTCGGGGTCAGTATGGCCATGTATGGTTAAAGTTGGAACCTCAGTTACAAGGTTCGGGCTATGAGTTCGTTAATCAGATTGTTGGCGGGTCCGTTCCTAGGGATTATATCCCGGCGGTTGATAAAGGCATTATTGAACAGATGAAAAATGGCGTATTAGCCGGTTTTCCAGTTGTTGATGTTAAAGTAACTTTATATGATGGTTCGTATCATGATGTTGATTCGAATGAAATGGCTTTTAAAATAGCCGGTTCAATAGGGTTTAAGGAGGGTGCCAAGGAGGCTTCTCCGGTATTGCTTGAGCCGATAATGGAAGTTGAGATTATCACTCCGGAAAGTCATATGGGTGATGTGGTCGGTGATGTTAATCGCCGAAGAGGGATCATTCATGGAATGGATGATACGCCTTCTGGCAAGGCTATTGTTTGTGAAGTGCCGCTGGCTGAAATGTTTGGTTATGCGACAGACTTAAGATCGGCAACTCAAGGGCGTGCGACATACAGTATGCGCTTTGATAAGTATAAGGAAGCACCGGCAAGTATTACCGATGCAATTGTTAACAAGTATTCTTAAGAATATTTCATAGTATTTAAGGTGTTAGGGCATGGCTAAAGAAAAATTTGAACGTACCAAACCCCATGTCAACGTAGGCACGATTGGCCACGTTGATCATGGTAAGACGACCCTGACGGCTGCGATTACGAAAGTGATGGCTGAGTCCCAAGGCGGTGAGGTCAAAGATTTTGCAGATATTGACAATGCGCCAGAAGAGCGTGAGCGCGGCATTACGAT
>DTSI01000149.1:16788-20618 GCA_012965425.1 Methylococcaceae bacterium | reverse complement strand
ACTCGGTTATAACGATCAGTTACTACCACCATTCGACGCAACCGAACCAAATCCTTGTTCATCATTAACCGTATTTGCTTACTACTATGAATAGCCTGCTGACAAGTTTTCGAACAATCTGCGTCAAACACTAAATTTATCAAAATCCAGTGCCCTTTAAGTTCGCCGATATTCTGTTTGGAAAACAAATCAGCGCCTTGAAACTGTTCGCGTTTAGTTGTAACCGGCGGCACCACCAAGGTCCCATAATTACTTCTGCTGGTTATCCATTGAGGATTCTGCATTAACACCCATGCTAAAAAAAAAGGGAGTCCTGCAACCATTACCATAATCATTATAAAACGTCTGCTTTTTGTTACATTCTCATTCATTAGTTTTTTTCTTTAAAAAAATACGAAAACAAAGTAGTGTTAATACTAATGCCATGGCAAACCACTGTAGCGCATAAGCCTCATGTTTCTCAGGGGTCATCAATTTTTTTTCTGCTGTGTCCCAGTCCCTGAGAAAGCCCCCCCTTATTTCAGGTGCTAACTGAACCTGAAAGTCATGCAAAGGGTAATTGATTTTTTCAGATAACACCGCGACATCCACCACTTGAACAATACTAGGATGGGTCGCTGTCGGTATTTCAGCGCCCTTCAAATGAATAGCCACCGAAGGAAAACGATTGAGTGTACCTGTTATCGTACCCTTTGGGTTAGTTATTGGAACATCAGGTAATTGAGCTCTTAAAGGATTCGCCTTAATCCAACCACGATTAACTAAAACTGCCTTTTTCTGTCCATAAATAATAAACGGCGTTAAAACAAAATAACCGGGTTGACTATTTTTAATCTGATTATCAATTAAAAATTGCTGCTGCCCATCAAATGCACCGGACAGACTCACTTTTCGGAATAACCAGTCGTCAGCAATCGCTGAGATTTGATCGGTAATACGTATAGGTGCCTTATCAGTTGCACTTAATTGTTGGGATAACCGCAGACTTTTTTGCGCGGCTCTGTCTAACTGCCAAAAACCCAAATTAATTAACAACGTCAAGACGACCAGATACGCTATTAAAGGGAGCAATAGAGATTTATGACGCACAGTACACCTGTAATAATGCTAGAAAATTATTTTACGTTAATAGGCAGAACCGAAAAATTAGGTGATAATGCTAACACTTTCTACCAGCACATTATTACGATGATTAAAACCATAATATTATTATTACTGACTGTAATCTTTGTCAGCCTGGGTACTGCCTTATTTCACTTGGTAAGAAAAAAAGACAGCCCCGAACAAATGGTTAAAGCCTTAACTGTACGCATGGGAATTTCTCTGGGTTTATTCGTGATCATATTTATTGCCTTAGCAACGGGCTTAATTCAATCCCACGGCATTGGTAGCTAATACGCTGACCAACACCGTCGCCTCTCGTTATCACGCAAGACAAACTGTTAATAGCCTACCAATTAAGGCCAACTAACCCTCTTTACATTCGGTAAAGGACATTACTTAAAACAAATAAACAAAAATAAACAACCCTAACCAAACCACATCCACAAAATGCCAATACCAAGCGGCAGCCTCAAAGACAAAATGATTGTCCGGGGTAAAGTGACCTTTCCAGCAACGAAATAACACCACGGTTAACATAATTGCCCCAATGGTAACATGTAAACCATGGAAGCCGGTCAGCATGAAAAAAGTTGACCCATAAACACCAGAACCCAGTGTTAAACCCATTTCGGTATAGGCTTCGTGATACTCAATCCCTTGAAAAAAAACAAAAAGAAAACCCAACAAGACGGTCGCAATTAATCCACGAATCAATTGCTGTCGGTCCTTAATAATCATTCCCCAATGCGCCCAAGTGACCGTTAAGCCACTGGATAATAAAATCAAAGTATTCAGCAAGGGTAGACCAAAAGCGCCCATGGGTTCATACTCACCGCCGACCTTACCCGGGCCATTCGTGGGCCAGGTCGATTGATATCCTTCCCACAACATATTAGTCGAGCGTCCTGGTCCATCACCCACGCCCCCCAACTGACAAGTCACGAATGTAGTATAAGGCACCGAAGAAAACTGCAAAAAACATAACTTCAGAAAAAATAAACCACATCATTCCTAAACGATAGGAAATGCTCACCTGTGGATTATACATTCCCGATTCACTTTCAATCGACTGCAACGTAAACCAGCCTACCATCATGATAATAACGGTCGCAAAACCAATAATCATCATCGGCTTTCCAATTGCTGATTCATTCAAAACATTGGCAAACCCTGCCAACATAATCGCCAAACCGGTGGTGCCAACCCAAGGCCAAGTCGCACGGTGTGGTATGTAATAGCCATCTTTAGAAGACATGCTCTTCCCCTTTTAATTTAGTTAACCGATGTCTCAGTCAGATCAAAAAATGTATATGCTAATGTTAAAGTATTATAGCGCTCTGGAAAATCTGGCTTGATCACAAAGCGGACCGGCATAACTCGCTGTTCACGAGGTTCAAATACCTGTTCTATAAAACAAAAACATTCTGTTTTTTCTAGATATTCTGCTGCCAACCCGGGTGTAACACTGGGAATTGCTCTTACATGCAACCGTCGATTGGTTTTATTCTCAGCATAAAACTCAACGGTGTAATACTTCCCAGGGTGGACTTTCAACTTGCTTTTCTTAGCTTTAAAGAGCAGGGGGGTCTGTTCATTCAGCGCGGTGACCATTTCTAATGTCACAACTCGATCGGCTATTACTGCAAATGATTGTGTCTGCACAGCACTACTTTCCAATTTACCATTCAGACCGGTTAAATCACAAAACACATCATAAATAGGCACTAATAAGTAACCAAAACCAAACATTAAAACAGTTACAGAAAATAACTTAAGAACTAAACCTGTATGCTTTCTTTCTGTTGCTGCAGCCATTTACTGAACAACCTGTAAAATGGCATACCCATAAATGCCTATTGCAATCAAAAATAAGAAAAGTGCTGTCAGAATATTTTTTTTCTTTAAATCCATACGCTATTCCTCAACACAAGACCAGTAGCCTCGCGCTATTTTATTTCAGGTGGTTTTTCGAAAGTATGGTACGGCGCTGGTGAAGGGAGCGTCCACTCCAAACCATGTTCCTTTGCACCTTCCCAAACTTCACCGGTTGCCTTCTCACCGCCTCGAATCGCCTTGATGATAATGTACAAAAATATCAACTGTGAGAAACCAAACAAAAAGCCACCCACACTGGAGATCATATTAAATTCAGCAAATTGCACCGCATAATCGGGGATTCGACGTGGCATCCCCGCCAATCCTAAGAAATGCTGTGGGAAAAATAACACATTCACCGAAATTGTTGACATCCAGAAATGTACTTTTGCCAGTTTCTCGTCATACCGATGCCCCGTCCATTTTGGCAACCAGTAATAGGTCCCGGCAATAATCATAAACACCGTGCCGGGAACAAGCACATAATGGAAATGGGCAACAATAAAATACGAATCATGGTATTGAAAATCAGCCGGAGCAATCGCCAGCATTAATCCGGAAAAACCGCCCAAGGTAAACAACACCACAAAAGCCACGGTAAATAACATTGGCGTTTCAAAGGTCATCGCCCCTTTCCACATCGTAGCAATCCAGTTAAAGACCTTAACCCCTGTCGGCACAGCCACTAACATGGTTGCATACATGAAAAATAACTCACCGGCAATCGGCATTCCAACCGTAAACATATGATGCGCCCAAACCACAAAAGACAAAACGGCAATACTTACTAAGGCATAAACCATGGAATGGTAGCCAAAAAGCGGCTTACGCGCGAACACAGGAATGATAGT
>DTSI01000149.1:9356-16744 GCA_012965425.1 Methylococcaceae bacterium | reverse complement strand
AGGGATGTCCAAAAAACCAGAATATATGCTGATATAACACCGGATCACCGCCACCGGCCGCATCAAAAAAACTGGTTTCAAAAAAACGATCCGTTAACAACATGGTTACCGCACCGGCAAAAACAGGCATCACTGCAATCAGTAAAAAACCCGTAATCAACCAAGTCCAGACAAACAAAGGCATTTTCATCAACCCCATGCCCGGTGCACGCATATTAAAAATAGTGGCAACAATATTAATCGCCGCCATAATTGAAGAGACGCCAAGCAAATGAATAGAAAAGATCGTAAACGGTAATGAATCTCCTGTCTGCAAAACTAAAGGTGGATACATCGTCCAACCCGCAGCGGGTGCGCCCCCTTCCATAAACAACGTGCTGAACAATAAGACACCGCCGGCAACCAACAACCAAAAACTCATATTATTCATTCGCGGCAAGGCCATATCCGGCGCGCCAATCATCATGGGTATCATCCAGTTAGCAAATCCCGCAAAGGCCGGCATAACGGCACCAAAGATCATGATTAAAGCATGCATCGTAGTCATTGAATTAAAGAAGTGAGGATTAACAAACTGTAACCCCGGTTCAAATAACTCCGCGCGTATGACCAACGCCATCGCCCCCCCTACAAAAAACATAACCAGTGCAAAGACCAAGTACATCGTGCCGATATCTTTATGATTGGTTGTGGTTAACCATCGCATAAAACCTTTTTTAGGTCCATGATCGTCATGCTCATCATGGGCAGATGTTACTGCTGACATAATTTTAACCTCAATTTAAAAACATTTATTTAATTACAATACTGACTTCAAACCAACCTTACCAATCGTCATCTTCTTCAGGTTGGGTCATCGCCGCCAACATCGGTTTTATTATCAGTGGTTGAACCGAATCACCCACCTTATTACTCAAACCATTACGGGTAAAACTAATTACCGCGGCTAAATCACTGGCATTCAACATGGCACCAAATGATGGCATCATACCGCGGCCATTCAGTACGATTGAAACCTCGTCGTCTAACGGACCGATGACAACTGAACTGCCCGCCAAGGCAGGAAAAGTTCCCGGTACCCCTTGGCCATCAGCCATATGACAAGAAGCACAATTAGCTTGATAAACCTCAGAGCCTTTAGCAATCAGTTCAGCCTGTGACCATTCTCGATCAGCTGAACTTGCCTCAGCTACAGCCTGTGCTTTTTTCTCTTCAAGCCACTGCTCATACTCGGCTGGCTCCTTCGCAATCACCACAATAGGCATATAACCGTGGTCTTTACCGCAAAGCTCTGCACACTGGCCGCGATAAATACCCGGCTTTTCAACCAAGACCCAAGCATCATTAATAAAACCAGGGACATTATCTTTTTTCCAACCAAACTCCGGCACCCACCAGGCATGCAAAACATCGGCTGCTGTCAGTAATAAACGGATTTTCTTGTTAACCGGAATCACTAAGGGGTTGTCTACATTTAACAAATAATTCTCAATATCCGCTACCTCGACACCAGAATCAAGCTGTCTGGCTCGATTACTTTCAGCATCCAGACTACTGAAAAAATGAACACCGCTATCTAAGTATTCGTATTCCCACTTCCATTGCCAGCCGGTAATCTTAATGGTCATGTCAGGTTCGCTGACATCATCCATCTCCATCATCGTCTTCGTTGCCGGGATCGCCATCAACACCAAAATAATGGTTGGAATAACCGTCCACAACAGTTCAACTTTAACATTATCGTGAAACTGTTCTGCTTGATGCCCCATAGACTTACGGTGATAATAAATCGAATAAAACATCACGGCGAAAACAAGGACACCAATCACTACACAGATCCACAAAATCAGCATATGCAGATCATAAACATCGTTACTGATCCGAGTGACACCCTTTGGCATATTCAATGCGTACTCCGCATTGGCCTCCCCTAAGCCCAAAAGCATCAAGAACAAGGGCGCAAAAAATTGCTTTGTTTTTTTCACGGAGGAATCTCCCAACATAATCTTAATCATCAATTTCCAAAAATAGCGGCCAGCCATTAAACGACAACCTACTTTACTAAAACCATCACGGATTGCAGTCATAATCCAAAATTAACCCAATCACCTTAACACTTTACAACAACGGCCTCATTTTGACTTACTAGCCAGATAAAACCGACCTATTTTACTTTATCAAGATAATTTTATCAAAAGAAACAGCTATAAACTCTTCTAAACTAGAAAACATAGCACTAACACACTGATCAATCCTGAGAATATTCAATAATAAAACCCCTATTTCATTATTAAAGCCACGCTACCACTGAATTGCCTTGGCTAACACTGAAAAATTCATTGTTTTATCGTACGGTATAACGCCCAATAACGGCGCCGTAATAAATCGCCTTATGGTTGCAATATTTTCTGTCGATGCTACCATTTCCGGCTCTACACAATTGGCAATCCAACCCACACAAGGCAATCCCGAAGCACAAATCGCATCAAAGGTTAAGCGGGCATAATTTATACCCCCTAATTGAATACCCACCACCAAAATAATCGGCAAGGCTAAAACCTTGGCCAAGGTAGCTACATCGGCAGAATCGCTTAAGGGCGCATGCCAACCCCCCACGCCTTCGACTAACACGACATCCGATGCTCTTGCCAGCGCTGCATAGTTAGCCATAATAACTGAAAAATCAATGACTTGATTGGTTTCTTTTGCCGCAATATGTGGTGAAACAGCAGATTCAAAAGCATAGGGGTTTATTAATGCATACGGTAATGAACGACTGCTATTTGATTGTAAAACCAGAGCATCCTGGTTTTGCAATTGCCCCGAGTCACGGGTACATCCTGATGCAACCGGCTTAAATCCCGATACAATCTTCCCTTGGTTTTGAAAATAATGCATTAGCACAACCGTACAGATGGTTTTACCAACATCTGTTCCGGTCCCGGTCACAAAGAACCCTTGGCCAACCGTGCTCATCCCCTACGCCTCAAACGCGACGACGATTTTCGAGCGGCCACATTAATAACCTCAAAAGTCGCTAAAACACCCTCTGCTTGTGACGCTAATGCCTCATACGCTGAAATAACAGCTTGCAACTGCTGTTTCCCGGTTAAACCACGGGGCCGCCCTTGATTAACATTATGTGCGCCGACCCCCTTTAATTCGCGCATCAATGCAATTACATCAGGATAGTGCGGTTGATAGCGCGTTGTCGTTATCTCAATGTTTGTAAATCCTGCCGTTACCAATAAATTTCCTATTCTTTCCTTACTCATAAATAAATTGACATGGGAATAATTATCAACCCTTGCCCACGCCGCCCGCAACTCTGACAACGTAGCCTCCCCAAATGTAGAAAAACACAACTGCCCTCCTGTTGTTAAAACGCGATAGGTCTGGGTAAAAACAGCCAATAAATTCTGACACCACTGCAATGCTAAATTTGAAACAATCGCATCTAACGAACCAGATCGCAACGGCAATACTTCCGCATCACCCGAGAAATAAAATAACCCCGATTTAGCCCCCAAGCCTTGCCTTGCCGTTGTTAACATGGGCATCGCCACATCCATTGCTAAAACCGTTGAACTGAGTGGTAATATTTTTTCCGTGAAATACCCGGTCCCACAACCTATGTCAAGGATACTCCCCTGGCCGATAAAACCAGCCGAAAACCGATCAAATAACGCATCACCCACCTGACGTTGTAAAAGTGCATATTGGTGGTAATGATGCGCAGCGTTACCAAACGAGAACTGTACCGCTCGCTTATCAAGTTTAAGGTCATTTTCAACTAACATAATCAACTGACTTCTTTTAAAAATTTTTTAAATTGCGCAATAACCTGAGATTCATGGGTCAGAAAAGGCATATGACCTGCCCCCCCTACAATCGAATAACTGATCGCTGCTGACCCATCATCAATTGCCCGGACTAGCGCAATGGGTACAATGGGGTCCTGATCACCAAGCAGTAGTAGATGTGGCACCGACAGATGCGCCAGTACTGAACGCTGATCAACGGTTCTCAATACCGCTAACCCTGCCATCAACGTGGCTTGATCTGAATCCGGACGCTCTTTTAGTTGCCTATTCAAATCAGACAATACCGCGCGATAACCCGCAACGCCACGCACCTGAAACGCCAGAAATCGCATTATCGTTCGCTTTATATCCAGTTCCGCATTGTCTATAAAACGCTCTAAATCAAGCACCGCCATTCCCGGCCAAGTTCCTGACTGTGCAAAACATGGATTCCCGGCCATCAGAACAACAGAAGAGACCTTGGCCGGGAAATTCCTGACCAATTCCAACACCACATTAGCGCCCAAAGACCAACCAACCCAGCATGCGGGCTTAATCGGTATCTGCTGTGCTAATTGACGCGCAACGGCTGATAACGTAAAAGGCGTTATCGGATCACTGTAGCCATGCCCGGGTAAATCCACACAAATAACTTGAAAATCAACACTTAATTGCTGAGCAAATTCACGCCATATGCCGCCATGCATTCCCCAGCCATGAACCAAAACAACAGGCGGACCTGCGCCGTAACTTTCCACATATAACTGATTCAAGACAAGCGACCCCATGCCTTATCCAAAACACACAACAACCGCTCAACATGATGGGCTTCATGTAACGCAGAGAAAGTAATCCGTAATCGCGCGCCCCCCAAGGGTACCGTAGGAGGACGAATGGCACTCACCCAAATATTTTCGGCTAACAAATCATCGCTCAACCGCATGGCTTGGTGACTATCTCCCACTAAAATCGGCTGTATCGCGGTTGCAGAATCAGTTAACGGCAATCCTAATTGCCGGGCTCCACTGCGAAATTGCTGAATTCGCTCCTGTAATTTTTCCCGCCGCCAATCGTCGTTAACCAACACCTGAAGACTGGCTAAAGTCGCTGCCGCAAGGGCCGGTGGTAAAGCCGTTGTATAGATATAACTGCGTGCTTTTTGAATGACTGTTTCAATCAATGATTCTGACCCCGCCACAAAAGCCCCCGCGGTACCAAAACTTTTCCCCAAAGTTCCAATAAGCACCGGCACATCCTCTTGTGACAAATGATAATGTTCGACAACACCCTGTCCTTGAGCGCCCAAAACACCCAACCCATGCGCGTCATCAACCATCACCCAAGCTGCCTGATGTTGAGCCACTCGGACTAATTCCGGCAATGGAGCAAGATCACCATCCATACTAAAGACACCGTCTGTGACCACCAGTTTTCTTGCCCCTGAACTCGCTGCTAAAAAACGCTGTAAATGCTTTGTATCAGCGTGATGATAGCGCTTGAAACGCGCCCCGGATAAGCGCGCCCCATCCAATAACGAAGCATGATTCAGGCGATCTTCAAAGATCGCATCACCGACCCCCATCAAGGCACCAATACAGCCAATATTCGCCATGTATCCGGTAGAAAACAAGACTGCACGGTCTCGCCCTGTAAACTCAGCTAAGGCCCGCTCTAGTTGCTGATGAATCCGGCTATGCCCGCAAACCAAATGTGCTGAACCGCTGCCTACACCGTACTGAGCAGCACCGGCACTCAAAGCGGCGACCACGGCACCATGATTCGCTAACCCTAAATAATCATTACTACAAAAATTAACCACACGTTGGCCGTCGACAGTCAACGCGACCCCCTGTGCGGAATCGATAACCCGCCGACTCCGATACAACCCTGCTTGACGCTGCGCGTTTAGCTGACCGACTAAATCAAATGCAGTCATACTACGTTAATGCTGTAGCGCTCCTGTTCGAACCCCTAAACGCTGAAATAACAGTTGATCACTTTCCGTTACTGGGTTATCTGTCGTTAATAATTTCTCGCCATAAAAAATTGAATTAGCTCCAGATAAGAAACACAGCGCCTGCATTTCATCGGACATTTCCGCGCGTCCAGCTGACAGCCGAACACGAGACTTGGGCATCAGAATTCTTGCAACCGCAATGGTGCGAACAAAAATCAACGGGTCTAACAATTCTGACCCCATCATCGGCGTTCCTTCCACTTGCACTAACATATTAATAGGCACACTTTCTGGGTGCTGCGGTAAGTTAGCTAACTCTATGAGCAGTTTCGCGCGATCGGCATCCGACTCGCCCATTCCGACGATACCGCCACAACAAACATTTAAACCCGCTTCACGAACTCGCTGCAGCGTATCTAACCGATCTTGATAAGTGCGCGTCGTAATCACTTCGGAATAATATTCCTCAGAAGTATCTAAATTATGATTGTAATAATCTAATCCACCCGCCTTCAACGCTGCGGTCTGCTCATCCGTTAGCATCCCCAACGTAACACATGTTTCCATGCCTAACGCTTTAACCCCCTGAACCATTTCGACAACCCGGGCAACATCCTTATCCTTAGGGCGACGCCAAGCAGCGCCCATACAAAAACGACTAGCGCCTTGATCCTTCGCTTTTTGAGCCGAAGCCAATACCTGGTCAATTGGCATTAATGCTTCTGATTCAACTTCGGTGTCATAACGAACACTTTGAGGACAATAAGCACAATCTTCAGAACATGACCCTGTTTTGATACTCAACAGGCTACTAACTTGAATCTCATTAGGATCAAAATGTTGCCGGTGCATTGTTTGAGCCTGATACAACAAGTCATTAAAAGGTTTGTTAAAAAGCGCTTGAACCTCTGCTAACTGCCAATCATGGCGTAATTCAACCTCGACAGGCGCTACTGTCGCGCTAACCAAATCTAAAGACATTTTTTTCTCCCAAAAAAACAACTAACAACCATACTTAAAAAACAGACTCACCGCATTAGTCAACCTAAAAAAAAACAATGGTCAACAACTGGATTAATATTATACAGGAATATTGCTTACCGCCCACCTGCCTTTTCTGCAATGAACCTAGTCACAACCCGCGAGACCTGTGTTCATTTTGCGAAAAAGCATTACCGCGGAATAATGATCGCTGCATCCACTGCGCTCAACCGATGATGCCTACAAATAACCCATCGATCTGCGGACAATGCCTGACAAACCCACCGTATTTTGACAGCACACTGGCACCTTTTCTCTATCAAAGAACCCTACGTTACGCCATCCAAGCATTCAAATATCACAACAATTACAATTTTGCACGGTTATTAGGGGAATTGCTCGCCGGCGAAATAGCGACTGAAAACACCTTACCCCAACGACTTATCCCCGTTCCACTTCATGCTTCTCGTTACCGCGAACGCGGATTTAA
The DNA here is from genome assembly GCA_012965425.1 of Methylococcaceae bacterium. GTDB lineage: Bacteria > Pseudomonadota > Gammaproteobacteria > Methylococcales > Methylomonadaceae > OPU3-GD-OMZ. The sequence continues at coordinate 9,513 of DTSI01000149.1, read as the reverse complement.
TCAAGCCTTTGAAATAGCTAAAATTATTAGTCAACACCATAAAATACCTGTCGACAACCGCAGCCTCCAACGCCAACGACCCACAGACTATCAAAGCCATCTAAAAGCCAAATCACGCTCTCAAAATATAAAAAATGCCTTCTTGCTCACCCAGAAA
>DTSI01000149.1:7113-9327 GCA_012965425.1 Methylococcaceae bacterium | reverse complement strand
CGCTATTATCGATGATGTTATGACGACCGGAAATACGGTCAATGAATTGGCCAGAGTGCTAAAAACCACCGGCGTGCAAAATGTAGAAGTTTGGGTCTGTGCGAGAGCATAAAAAATCGCTTAAAAAAGCTATCGTATAGCGCCCGTTAGGGTTCGACAATGCAGTCGACTCGAAAAACCAACACCATCAAGGCGCATAGCCTTTTGAATTATTTTCAACCCATCGCGATGTCTGGGATGCTAACTGCTCTTTCTTCCAAAATGGTGCTTTTGACTTGAGCGCTTCCATAATAAAGCGACACGCGTCAAAAGCATCGCCCCGATGAGAAGTTTCTACGACCACTAAAACAATCGGGTCCCCCGGGGAAATATCACCGACCCGATGGACAACCAATACATTAAGAACGGCCCACCGCTCAATGGCCTCAGTCACAATCATCTCTAACTGCCTTTCTGTCATACCCGGATAGTATTCCAAAGACATACTGACCACTGAATCCCCGTCATTAAAATCACGCATAGTACCGATAAAGATCGACGTTGCCCCGATGGCACCAGCAAGTCCGGCTTGTTGTTCCTGAAACCGTTTAACCTCATCAAAAGGATCAAAAGCTTCTACTGATAACTTAATAATCACATCAACCCCCGGTTACCGGTGGAAAGAAGGCAACCTCATCACCGTCTGTTATTTCGACCGCTTGATCAACATAAGCCATATTTACCGCCACTAAGATATTATCCGGCAAGCTGATCTGACCAGTCGCTTGAGACCAAACTTGCTGCACCGTCAACGGCCTAGCACAGGACAACTCAACACCGTCACAACCGAGCGACTCCTTTAAACTAGCAAAATAACGCACCCTAATCGACATAGTCAGCCACTAAAACCAAAAAATAATAGATAATAGACAGTATATCTGACATCCGAGACCCACATGCCCCATTTAACACATTTCAACCAAACCGGTGACGCTCATATGGTAGATGTCGGCCAAAAAAAAATCACCGAGCGAACAGCTATTTGCAAAGGCTATATTGAGATGCTCCCCGAAACACTTGCTCTGATCATTAACGGCACGCATAAAAAAGGAGACGTCCTGAGTGTTGCCCGTATTGCCGGCATTATGGCCAGCAAAAAAACAGCCGACCTTATTCCTTTATGCCACCCCTTACCCATCACCCATGTCGACATTCATTTCCAAATTGAGGCTGACAATCATCGTGTCACCTGTACCTGCACAGTTAAAACCCAAGGCAAAACGGGCGTTGAGATAGAAGCCTTCACAGCCACACAAATTGCACTACTAACCATCTACGATATGTGCAAAGCAGTCGATCGTGGCATGGTCATTCAGTCGGTTCGGTTAGTGCAAAAATCCGGAGGAAAATCAGGACCCTGGTCACACCAACCCGACACCAAGTAAGCCCTTCTTTATGGAATTCTTCTCAAACGCTATTGTTTCCGCCCTGCAACTTATTAGCCATTTTGACCCTGCGGTTTACCTCATTGCCTGGACATCCATAAAAATATCCGTCACCGCTTGCCTGCTAGCCGCCACACTTGCAATCATCCTCGGCTGTTGGGCCGGCATCAAAACATTCCCCGGAAAACAGTTCTTAACGCAACTACTCAACACCCTGATGGCAATGCCTACTGTCATGATCGGCCTTGTGTTATATGGTCTTTTAAGCCGGCAAGGCCCGTTAGGTAGCTTAGGTCTTCTTTATAGCGAAACGGCAGTCATCCTGGGGGAAGCCGTGTTAATACTCCCTATTATAATGAACCTAACAATGGTCGCTATTCATAGCGCTGACCCGTTATTACTGCCGACACTCAAGTCCCTCGGCGCAAATACCCGCCAACAAATACATCTGGTTCTGGTGGAATTAAAATACCCTATCTTTGCCGCCATTGTGACTGGTTTTGGTCGAGCCATTGGTGAGGTTGGTGCCGCCATGATGCTGGGTGGCAATATACAAGGGAGTACCCGAACCATGACAACCGCAATTGCATTAGAAACCAATAAAGGCAATTTTGAACTGGCTCTGGCCATTGGAATGCTGTTACTTCTTATCGCTTTTAGCGCTAATTACTTTCTCAATTATATTCAACAAAAATAGCGCCCTATGATTCCGGTTAGGACCAGCCCGCCAGCTAAAAACTACGTTCTAAACTAACCATGCTAGCCGTTAAACAAAGCCCTGTTCTTAATG
>DTSI01000149.1:0-7078 GCA_012965425.1 Methylococcaceae bacterium | reverse complement strand
TCGGCACAGAAAATACTTAAAGAAATGAACTGGCAGTTAAGCTGTATCTTAAACACGCATCATCACCGTGACTACGTCGGCGCCAACCTAACCTTAAAGAAACAAACTGGTTGCCAAATAATCGGCGCGCACCAGATAAAAACCGAACCCCCGAACTAGACCGTACCGTATCCGAAGGTAATACCGTACCACTCATACTGCACAAAGCCTCGAGCCTAACAACGCTCAATTACACCACCGAATCACCGAAGTCGCTCAGCTATAAAAAAATAATATCGCCACGGCCCCAAGTACGCTTGCTCAAGCAAAAGCAACCAACCCTTTTCTTCGATCCCATTGCCCTGAATTAAGCCATACCCTCGCAATGACCGAAAACAGTCGCGTGGAAATATTTACTGAGACTCACCGACGCAAAGATCACTTCTAAAAGCGCTCATGACCAGAAAAGGCTATGACCAGCAAGCACTCTTTAAGCGCCAACTGGCTCCAACAAGCCAGTAAAAAAACACACCCAGACTAGCTTGCACCACCTCCCTTAACCATAAAGACCCGCCTATGTTAGGAACGCCTTGGCGCTAAGACTCAATTGCATTACCCGCCTTAAAACAACCATTCGGTTCAGTTTCCATCTGGAAGTTAATGACACCCCCGGGAAATAGCCTTCTACTTGCAAACTGTATAGCGGTAATACAAAAAAACACAACATCACCATGATCTGGGTTAATAACACCAAAGTCTTTCTAATCTGCCCATACCGCCCACTGACCGCTAATCATTTTCGCTATCTAAACAACAGCTCTTCCATTTATGCTAAATCATCCAGAATTAATGACTGCTTTTACCCCAGATATGTTTTTTAAGGTCATAGTGAAAAATAAAACCGGGTAACGCAAAGACAATGAACAAACACAGGTTAGTCACGTAAAACTCCCAGTCCTGATCATACCAGACACCGGTCAACTTCTTTTCCAAACCGACAGATAGCAACCCCACGACCCCATAGAGTAGCAACCATTCAAGCCAACGCAACCAACCGTTCTTATTTCTGATACTAAAAACAACCAGGAACCGATCGCTTAACCAAGGAATATTCGCGCTGATAAATGCCACTAAAATAAATAGTTGCGATAATCCTTGCGAATCCATATCAATTTTTAGCCCGCATCAACGGGAACAACAAAACATCACGAATAGAAGGAGCATCGGCAAACAACATTACCAACCGATCAATACCAATTCCTTGGCCTGCTGTCGGCGGCAATCCATGCTCCAAAGCCGTAATATAGTCTGCATCAAAATGCATCGCCTCATCATCACCCGCCTCTTTTTCTTCTACTTGCTGTTGAAAACGCTCGGCTTGATCCTCAGCATCATTCAACTCCGTAAAACCATTGGCAATTTCACGCCCCCCCACAAAAAACTCGAAACGATCCGTCACCTCTGGATTCTCGTCATTCCGACGCGCTAAGGGTGACACCTCAACAGGATAAGCGGTAATAAACGTTGGATTCATGAGCTTATGCTCAACCGTTTTCTCAAAAATCTCAATTTGTATTTTCCCAAGACCATAACTGTCTCTGATGGGAATAGCTAATGTTTCTGCCACCTTTTGGGCGCCTGCTCTATGATTTAAATCATCTATCGTTAACGCGGCGTTAAAATGCAATATCGACTCAACTACCGTCATACGGTCAAAGGGCTTCCCAAAATCATAGTCTTCACCCTGATAGCTAATCACCGTCTGACCACTCACCCTTTGGGCCAGACCGCGAAGCATTTCTTCCGTTAAATCCATCAGGTCTTGATATTCAGCATAAGCCTGATAAAACTCCAACATCGTAAATTCAGGATTATGACGCGATGACAATCCTTCATTACGAAAGTTACGGTTAATTTCAAATACCCGTTCAAAGCCTCCAACCACGAGACGTTTAAGATACAACTCGGGCGCAACACGCAAAAACAACTCCATATCGAGAGCATTATGATGTGTGATAAAAGGTCGTGCCGTTGCTCCTCCGGGTATCGATTGCATCATCGGCGTCTCAACTTCCATAAATTGCCTTTCAATCAAGAATTCTCTGATATAACTGACAACCTGAGAGCGAATACTAAAGGTCTTACGAGACTTCTCACTCATAATTAAATCTAAATAGCGTTGGCGATATTTTATTTCTTGGTCCGCGATACCATGAAATTTCTCAGGTAATGGACGTAGAGCTTTAGTCAACAGTTGAATATTGTCCACTCGGACGCTGAGTTCCCCTGTTTTAGTTCTGAATAAAACACCTTCCGCACCAATGATGTCGCCAATATCCCACTTCTTGAACTGTTCGTTATAGAAGCCTTCCTCTAAGTTATCACGCGCGACATAAAGCTGTATTTTGCCAGACATGTCTTGGATATGACAAAAACTAGCCTTACCCATGATTCGCCGCGTCATAATTCGACCCGCCACTTTAACGCGAATCAGGTGTTCGTCTAACGCTTCTTTACTGCTTGCTTCATAGGCTGCATATAACTCAGAAGCAATCACTGTGCGTCGAAAACTGGTAGGAAAAGCGAGCCCCTTTTCACGCCAGTCTTGCAATTTTGATCGTCTTTGAGCTATCTGTTCTTGTTCTTCTAACTGTATGTCTGACATCTTCTTTAACTATATTTTGATTCCCAATCGATCAAACCAAAGCTCTACCGATCAAGCATAAAAACGCACATAGGTCCCAATTAGCTACGCGACCTACACCCCGTACTTTTTCTAATTAAACACCCGCCTTTAAACTGGCTACAATAAACTGATCCAAATCACCGTCTAACACAGCCTGCGTATTACCAGTTTCGACATTGGTTCGTAAATCTTTAATACGTGACTGATCTAAAACATAGGACCGTATTTGACTCCCCCAGCCAATATCTGATTTAGTCAACTCCAACGCTTGCTGCTCTTCACTGCGTTTTAACATTTCCATCTCATACAACTTAGCTTTCAATTGCTTCATAGCAGTATCTTTGTTGACATGCTGTGACCGACCATTCTGACACTGAACAACAATACCGCTGGAATGATGGGTAATCCTAACCGCCGACTCCGTTTTGTTAACATGCTGACCGCCTGCACCGCTGGCACGATAAACATCAATACGAATATCTGCTGGATTCACCTCAATATCAATATCATCATCAATTTCCGGTGATACAAAGACAGCAGCAAATGAGGTATGGCGACGATTACCTGAGTCAAAAGGGGATTTCCGAACTAACCGATGCACCCCTATTTCAGTACGTAACCAGCCAAAAGCATAATCCCCTTCAAATTTCACAGTCGCACTTTTAACTCCGGCAACATCACCCGCCGAGACTTCCATCAGTTCAGTTTTAAACCCTTTTCTCTCACCCCACCGTAAAAACATGCGCAATAAAATTTCCGCCCAATCTTGTGCCTCTGTTCCTCCTGAGCCAGACTGAATATCTAAAAATGCATTATTAGCATCCATTTGTCCGGAAAACATGCGGCGAAATTCCAGTCCTACTACTTTTTCTTCGAAACTGCCCACGTCATCACTCACCTCTGACAGAGTCTCGGCATCCTCTTCCTCAACGGCTAAGGCTAATAGCTCTTCAGCATCCTTAAGGCCTGAAGCCATTTCATCCAGGGTGTCGACTACCTTTTCTAATAAACCTCGTTCTTTCCCCAGCGCTTGGGCTTGTTCCGGATTATTCCAAACGTCAGGGTCTTCTAATTCCCTTAAAACCTCAACTAAGCGCTCACTCTTCGTTTCATAGTCAAAGGTACCCCCTAAGCGTAAGACACCGGCTTTTTAAATCATTTATTTTATTAACAATCGGATTAATTTCCAACATAGCTATCTCTTTAACCGCAACATCAATTATTTTTAAATTCCGGTGAAAGTCTTAATCCCAGCGTGGATCACGCACTTGCACCATCCCGTCTTCAATACGAACCGGGAAACTTTCAATAGCTTCATAAGCAGGTGCTGACTTAACCTGACCGGTTTTAATACAAAAACGCGCCCCATGCCGTGGACAAATTATTTCATCACCCTCAATCTGACCACATGCAATATCGCCCCCATCATGGGTGCAAACATCCTCCAAGGCATAACATTGATCTACTAATTTAAAAACTACAACATCAATGCCGTCAACGTCAACAACAATGTGTTCATTATTAGCTAAAGCTCGGTCGGCAACAACATTAACCCACTCACTCATACTATTTCCATCCACTTATTCCGTTGATATTGATAATTGCCCTTCATTCTTTAATGCCGTATCTAAGGTATGCCAGGCTAATGTGGCGCACTTTACGCGAGCCGGATAATCTTTAACGCCAGCCAAAACAGCCAACTTACCAATAGCGGCCCAATCAACTTCACCCTCAGTGGTTGTCATCTTATGAAATTGGCTAAATAACGTTTCTGCTTCACCTTCAGTTTTACCCTTAATAATCTCAGTCATTAAAGAAACTGATGCTGTCGATATTGCACAGCCTGAACCTTGAAAACTAGCATCTTCAATAACGCCGCTGACAATATTCAAATAAAGTGTTAACCGATCACCACAAAGGGGATTAAACCCTTCAACCTCACGCGAGGCATTTTCTATAATACGGAAATTCCTCGGATTCCGGTTATGATCAAAAATAACCTCCTGATAGAGATCTCTCAAATCTTCAAACATAAAACAACCTACTAAAAGAACTAATGAACTAAGTGAACTAAATAAAAAAACACCGGGGCAGTGATGAATACCGTTAACGAAATACTTTAATCAGTTCTTTCAATGCGCTGACCAGTACATCTATTTCTTGCTCGGTATTATACATTGCAAAAGAAGCCCGCGCTGTCGCTGGGACCTGATAAAAATCCATTACCGGCATGGCGCAATGATGACCGGCCCTAATAGCAATTCCAACGGTATCTAACAACGTACCGATATCATGGGGATGAACACCGTCTAGAACAAAGGATAAAATAGCCCCTTTATGGGCTGCCTCACCGATTATCCTTAACCCCGTTATTTGATTGACTTGCTCCGTTGCATAACGTAACAAGTCATCCTCATAGGCTGCAATATTATCCAGCCCGATACCGGTGATATAATCAATCGCCGCACCCAAGCCAATTACATCTGCAATAGCGGGCGTACCGGCCTCAAACTTATAAGGTAAATCATTATACTCAGTCTTCTGAAAAGAGACTTTCCGTATCATATCGCCGCCGCCTTGATAAGGTGGCATTGCTTCCAAGAGCGCCTGTTTCCCATACAACACGCCAATACCCGCTGGGCCGTACAATTTATGCCCTGAGAAAACATAAAAATCACAATCCAATGCACGAACATCAGTCGTCATATGTGGCGCTGACTGAGCACCGTCTAAAACAACCGGTACATTATGGCTATGGGCTGTTTTAATCATCTCTGCAACCGGGTTAACCGTCCCTAAGGCATTCGACATATGTGCAATCGAGACCAATCGCGTTTTGGAATTAAACAATGACCTATAGTCATCTAAAATTAACTCACCCCGCTCCGTCATCGGCACTACCCGTAGGCGCGCCCCCGTTTGCTCACACAATATCTGCCAGGGCACAATATTAGCGTGATGCTCCATCGCGGTAATAATAATCTCGTCATCTTGACCGATATTAGAGCGCCCATACGTTTGCGCTATTAGGTTAATACCTTCCGTTGCCCCGCGTATAAATATAATTTCTTTTACACTCTCAGCATTTAAAAAAACCCTTACTTTTTCACGGGCACCTTCAAAGCTATCAGTCGAACGCTGACTCAAGGTATGTACACCTCGGTGTATATTGGCATAATCAAAGCGGTAGTTATTACTGATTGCATCAATAACCGAATCTGGCTTTTGACTACTTGCCGCATTATCTAAATAAATTAAGGGTTTCTCTCTGATTTTCTGCGTAAGAATCGGAAAGTCTTTACGAATACTAAGCACATCCAATGCACTCATAACCATTCCTGCTCGATGCCACCTTGTGGGAACCTTTGTAACAACAACGCCAAAATATAGCTTTTAAAGCTACTGACTTTAATCTGATCAACCATTTCATTCGCAAAAGCAAAAGTCAGCATATCTTTAGCCTCTTCCTCAGAAACGGCACGCGACTGCAAATAAAAAACAGAGGCGTCGTCTAACTGCCCCACTGTTACACCATGGGCACACTTCACATCATCTGCATAGATTACTAACTGTGGTTTCGTATCAATCTCAGCATTATCCGATAACAACAAATTATGATTATGCATTTCTGAATCAATTTTTTGTGCATTCTCAAAGACTTTAACACAACCTTGAAAAACCCCTCGAGCACGGCCATCTAGGATACCTTTGAACAACTCACGACTCGAACCGTGAGGCTGTAAATGATTTATCCAAGTATGATTATCAAAATGCTGACGCCCACTGCCTACAAACAAACCATTCAAATCACACGCCGCAGCAAACCCTACATTAACGTGTAATTCATTGCGCGCTATAAGACCCCCAAAAGAAAAGTCGAAATAATTAAAAGTTGAATGCTTTTCCTGCTGACTATAGACTCCGCTGCAATGCAAAGCCTTACTGGCTTCATTTTGTAGCTTATATAACGTTAAATGCGCATTCTCAGCGACAAAAACTTCGCTAATTGAAGACGTTAAATAAGCTTGTGCCTGACTACCAAAATAGCTTTCAATTACCACCCCTTCAGCACCCGCTTCGGCAACAATAAGATTACGCGTGGCGGTCGCAACATTTTCTTGCGTAACCACATGAACGAGTTGCAAGGGCTGCTTCATTTTTACTTGCTGAGGAATCCAGACAAATAAACCCTCAGAAAACCATGCTGTATTGTAATGAATAAAACCATGATCTTCATTCTCAACCGCCTGACCTAAATAACTTTTTACTTTATCTGGACACTTGATTAACGCATCCGATAAAGCCATAACAGCCACTTCTTCAGGCAAACCGTCTAACTTTGACAGGGTATTTGAAAAACGACCATCAACAATAACAACCTGCCAACAGTCAGGTACATAATAGTTATCCATA
>DTSI01000148.1:6270-6569 GCA_012965425.1 Methylococcaceae bacterium | reverse complement strand
GATGTTGCTGAGAAAAACTACTGGGCTGAATACAAAACTGTGGCCAAAATTACTTGACCACTACAAAGGTGGCGATTGATTAAGGATAAGTATGGGCTTCAAATTAGTGAGAGGGAGAGGATGGCTTTGGTTGTTATGGAAGGCTCTTGTGATTGGTAATATTGAGTCATTGGGTGCTAGAAGTCGTTGATAGTTGGTAGACTTAGGTATGGATAACGAGGAGAGACCAGATGAAACGTCTTAGAGGGGTTCTGGCTATTCTATTATTGACAACATTCTTAAGTGTTTATGGTGGGTGT
>DTSI01000148.1:0-6192 GCA_012965425.1 Methylococcaceae bacterium | reverse complement strand
ACAAGCTATGCTGGGAAGTCTGTATGAAAGTGGTCAAGACGTTCCACAAGACCATAAAGAAGCAGTTAAATGGTATAGAAAATCAGCAGAGCAAGGTTTTTTGGGCGCACAATATAATTTAGCGATTATGTATGAAAAAGGACTAGGTGTTCAGCAAGACTACAAAGAAACAGTTAAGTGGTATAGGAAGGCAACAGAGCAAGGTTTAAACGTGGCACAAAGCAATTTAGGCACTATGTATTACAACGGACACGGAGTTCATCAAGATTACAAAGAAGCAGCTAAATTGTGGATAAATGCAGCAGAACAAGGAAATTCAGATGCGCAATACAATTTAGGGGTGATATATAAACAAGGCAAAGGGGTTCTTCAGGATTATGTGATGGCGCATATGTTTTTTAATATTGCCTCAATAAGTGGCGATAAAGATGCGGTAGAGGATAGGGATATAGTTACTAATCTCATGACCCCATCACAACTTGAAAAAGCACAAGGCTTAGCACGAGAATGGATGCGTACCCATTAGCATTTAACTCTTATTCAGCAACCGATACAAGGTGGTTTTGCTAATCCCAAAGTCACCTACCAAATCCTTAACCTTTTCGCTATTAGTGTTTGGGCGTATCAAATACGACAAGGTAATCCCCAATGCCTGTGAGCAACCCTGTGGACAACTCCGACACAAGTCAATTAAGTCATTGCTGTGTCAGGAGTTGTTGAAGGGTGTCTATTATTTATACAAGCTAATGCAGATGAAAATGCTCGGGTTGAGAACTACCTTTGATTTGTTCTTGGATTGCAACGGTCTGTTTGATATTTAAGTCATGAAAGATGACATAGAAGACATCGCGGTTTTCCTGAACGACTTCATATTCTAGATAATACTTCTGATTAACCCACGTTAATAAATCATGGAGTCGCCTCCGGTTTATGACTGTGGTTTCATATTGACTGTACATGTTTCCCTCTTTCTCTATTCAATATCCATTATTCGGTTAGTGAGTTAAGTAGAGTATCAATACTCACTACTAGTTCCCTGATATGTGTTATTTATTGGTAATTAAAGCCAATCCACTTGATCTTAGGACTTACAGCTTTGAGAGGATGCTCCTGCAAAAGCCATCCATTGATAAAACAGGAGTTTTACGGAAGAAACATGATAAAACTTTGAGTGTTGAGATATCAGCGGTGGTGCTGATAGCCTTGCACTTGAAGGAGTTTTAGATTATTCCGTCAGTGACTTCTGGTCAATAGAGGAAGTCGGGTGATTGTACGAATCAGTTAGTTGACTTGTTTTGGTGTATGTTTTAAGTGATACGGCTTAAAACAAATAGGCTTTTTTACTTTTTGTCACGCTTCAATCATAATCATAAGGGTTGGGATAATTACGCAAATAGTTTTGAAATTATGGGAGAACATGATGAGCCATTAGCAGGGCGCATTCTTTATATATCCCCATGGATGAACAACTCTTTACCGGTATTAGAGGGGGTGTACGGTTGCCTGAAGCTGTGCAGTTTGTCACCGTTAGAGCAAGATGTTCCATAGGTGGTTATACGGGTAAAAAGTCGAAGTTGTTTTACCGACAAACTAATCATTAGTTACCACCTTGATAGGAAATAGGCATGAAGCAGAATGTTTTTTTAATAATTGTTATTGTTAGCGTTTTGCAAGTGCCTTTTGCATCGGCTACTGAAGAAGACTTTTATGGGTGGCAATCATTTTCTTTGTCAGGGGATATGAGTAATGTTTCACCTTCTTTAGATAAATTTCATTGGAATGTGATGAGTCAAACGCGGTTAGGAAATGATCACAAGGATCTCACTGAATATTTATTGTTTGCGCAAATTGGGTATCAACTGAACGATAGTCTAAGCGTGTGGTTAGGTTACACGCATGATTGGTTGTCTCCATTAAATGTACAGGAATATCAGGAGAATCGTAGTTATCAAGATTTACTCTGGAATCGAGGTATCGGGCCTGGCGTTTTAAGGTTACGGACAAGGTTTGAACAGCGTTTTAAGAATGCTGTGAGTAATAGTGATTTAGCTTGGCGAATTCGTCAGATGGTAGAATACCGATGGTCGCTGCCTTGCTTGCCAAGAACTAGCCTAATTGTTTCGGAAGAACCCTTTTTTCTGCTGAATAACAGTTCTTGGGGGCAAGCTGGGACGAGTGAAAACCGTGCGTCGGTAATACTTGATTTTAAATTAGATAGAAATACTCATTTAGGGTTAGGGTATTTAAATCAATATATTTTTCGAACTAACAAAAACAATCGAGCTAATCATTCCTTATTGGTGAATATGGCCTTTAACTTTTGATCTTTCTTAATGGTAGAGCAATGATTCTCGTAAAATTTATTGGCTAACCTATGGCCAACTTTGAAGAATCATAGTGGATCATTTTAGAGCGTAATTCCCGTGGTTTGATGCCTTGAATTAATTGCGCTGTCGTTTAAACCAATCTTGCATTAGTGATCATTTTGGTGTTTATTAGTCTTTTGTATCAAAATTAACTGGGATTAAGTCTAGTCCATTCTGTTTGTAATAAATAAATAAAATAAGTCAGTTAAAGGGGGTTGATGTGGGTAAAGCAATGACTGATTCAATTCAGAAATTTGAACAGACTCAAGATTACGATGCAATTAGCGATCGATTCAGACGAGTCAAATATCAAAAGTCTGAACAATTTTTAGGTGTGATTATAAGTTATGCAAATGAAAAGAATGTGATTTCGAGATATTTTGGTAATGATAAAAAGTTATTTAAACAATATTTGATGGATCATTTGATACCGTATCGGGAACTGACGTTAGAAAAAAAGTTTTTTATCAAAATTGATTATTCCGAAGAAAAATTAAAAGAAATGAATTTATTGGGTGCTGAATCTATAAATGAACAAATTCAATTGGGTCATAAAAAATTCAGTGGTGATGATGGGTCTTACATCGATGTTTATCAATCTGCTAATGACGATTGTGGCAAAGAGCCGCTAGAGTGTTCAATGTCTCCGACATTTTGGACATTACCACCACGGCAAGGATGAAAGTGGGTGGCCACTAGGTCTGGATTAGTTGTCATATTAATTAGTTGTACACTCTAGATTAACATCATCAGACGGTATTCTACTGTTACCCCAAAAAGTATCAGAATTTATTCTTTATGCGGTAGTCGGTAATCACACTAATACAATTTAGTGCAAGTGCCAATGTGGGTGCTACTATGTATCTGATCGTGATGCTCCCGTAGTTAGTATTTTGGTTACGATGTACCAAACCATCCCAACTAGTATAGCAATCGATGCGTATTTTGTAGTCTCTGGATCATTCTTCTAATTGTTATAGGTTACTGAGATCCCACTCCAAAACAAAAGGGATAATAAGACGGTATGCATTTTGGCCATTCAATTGGTTAATTGAATGGCCACTTTGTTACCGGTTTCCTGTTCTAATAATACTACGGTGGGCGCACCACAGTTAGGACACGCGGTTGCTTTGGCAGAGACCTCTTTCTTGCAATCTGGACATGTTGTTAACCCCGTCTTAGTCACTTCTACACCATTGCAGAAAACAAACGGTTATGAGAGATTCTTACGCACACAAAATAAGATACCTTGTTTTCATAGGAGTTCCTTTGTTTACTTGCAGGCATCCTGTAGATTTGACAGTTTCTTGCGCGTCTGCGCAAGTTCGTCACGAAGTGACTGCAACTCGTTTTGGTCTGCCTCAGACTTTGTGTGCATTTCTTTGTGGTGTTGGTCAGTATCCTTTACGTAGCTGTTGTGCTTTAATTCTAATTTGGCCAGTTCTTCTTTGAGCGTTCTGTATTCATTTTCTTCTACCTCAACCAGTGTGTGCATTTTTTTCAGCTCAGTGTTTGCCTGTTTCAGATCTTTCTTGAGTTGCTCGAGTTCTTGTGGGTTTGGCTTGTCGCTCTCCATTTTTTCTTGTAGGTTATTTAATATCAGGCATATTTCATTGCATAGTTGCTCAGAACGATAACTTTCATCATATGGTGCACGTTGCCCATGACTAGGATCTGACAAAACTATTAACAATCCAAAGACAACCCCGGTAACTGTATTTACTCTCATAGTCGTTCTCCCTTTATTCACAATGACCTCTGTTCTTCATCTGACCGTGTTTTCGTTAATTCGTTGGGTTTCTTGCAATAATATTGTGCAACTCCGTTATTAATAACGATATCGGGAATCAAAATATGATGTTGTGCATTAAGGTGAGACGTGTTCTGACAATAGTTGGGAGGTGTTTTTTTGGGTGGATAAAGATAGTGATTCAAAAATCACAGTGGTTTATACTATTTTCAACTACTTTGTACATGCTGATAAAATCTGTAGGCTATTGATTGCAGCGAGTTATAAGTAGTGCGTAGTTCTTTGAGATATTCATTAACGAATCTTTAATGCGATAGTCGACGGTTTGAATCTGTCACGACCAGACATCTTTTTTCTTTATAGGTCAATCAGTTACCCGTGTTCTGGGTGGGTTTCAATGCTCTCATTAATTTCTTGGCTAACCTATGGCTAACTTAGACGAGTTATAATGGATTATTTTAGAACATTATTTTTGTCGTTTTAGCCCGTTTAAATATTCGATTGTAGTGCTTTACTAACCAAACGTAAGTCGTCATGGCTTATGAGCTTTATGCTGTAAAAAATAGTTCACAAAACTTAATTTAAAAGAATCCAAAAGATATAAAACCATGAAACATATTCTTAATAAGAGCTTTTTTACCAATTTAATTGCTGTTTTAATTATCGCTATCGGCTATTTTTGTCCCGTAGAACCAGAATTGATGAAATCTATTGGTTTCTTTGCGCTTTCAGGTGCAGTCACAAACTGGTTAGCGATTCATATGTTGTTTGAGAAAATCCCTTTTCTATATGGTTCTGGAGTGATTCCTAATCGTTTTGGTGAATTTAAATTAGCGATTAAAGACTTAATGATGCGGCAGTTTTTTACTCAGGAAAATGTTGAGCAGTTTATTGAGGCGGAAGAACAGCAGGGTAGTCATGTATTGAATATTGACCCTTTATTGAATGCGATTGATTATGACAAAATTTATGAGGGCTTAGTGGCTTCCATTATGGAGTCTTCTTTTGGAGCAATGTTGCAAATGATGGGTGGGGAGCAGGCGCTCGTTCCTTTGAGAGAGCCTTTTATGGAAAGAATGAAAACTACGTTGCGGGTGATGGTTGAATCTGAGAGGTTTAAAGAGGTCTTGAAACAAGGATTAGATTCTCACAAAGTGGGGCAGGATATTATTACCAAAATAGAAACGGTCATTGATAAACGTTTAAATGAATTAACGCCTCAATTGGTTAAGGAAATGGTTCAACAAATCATCAAAGTCCATTTAGGATGGTTAGTGGTTTGGGGTGGTATTTTTGGCGGTGTTTTAGGTGCAATATTTAGTTTTGCCTAATGGTTAATTGGGTTTTGAGCATTGCCAGCACAAGCGGTCACCTGTAGATGATGACGCTCAAAGGCAGGCAAAAAAAATGCGATAAACCAATGGTTGGAGTATCGCATAAAAAACTCAGCTAAGCCCAAGGGGCTAAATTTAAGGAGAATATAAAATTCTAACTAAAGTATATTCCTTAACCGTTTTGTTGGGAATGTGACATAGTGTCGCGCGACAACTTGACGCATAGACAATCAAATTATAATTGGTAAAATCTCACATTTTTTATGTTATGGCTACTGTAGTGATCATGTTTTTTGAAGAGGCTCTATGAGAATTGTTGCAACATCCTTTGTGGTAATAACCACACAATTTTATATCTTATTTTCAACTTCTATCATCCAGATAATTAAGATTATTTTCTAATCTCAATTCCGCATCACCTTATAATCATCATGTTTGGTACTCTTGTCTATCAGAAGTTTGATTAATAAAAAAGGAGCACCCCAGATATTGTCAGAATGCGCCTTACCTTATTATCAAAAAACAAACTTATTATAATCAAAACACGCTTCCTAATTGACAATAAAAGTCAGCCTTAGTGGATAAAACATTGTAGTGGCAACACTAAACAGAACGCACTATAAAATAGTATTAACGTAAAATAAGTGTGTCTAAAATGAGCAAACAAATTAAAAACAAAATACTTACCCATCAGAGTTCAAAGAATCAGCGGTTAGATTAGCGGTTGAATTTGATCAGCTTG
>DTSI01000147.1:1171-6579 GCA_012965425.1 Methylococcaceae bacterium | reverse complement strand
CACCCCGGCTTGAACTTAGCGTGCCATTCACGGGCAACAGCCTCAAATGTGTTAGGTTGACTCTGCTGATGCTTCTGGGACTTACGGACCATCGCTGGGTCAATCCCATTGGCTAGCTGTTTTTTAGCCTCATCTCGACGATCTCGGGCATCTTTCAGACTAATAGCCGGATAAACGCCCATGGAGAGGGTTTTGCGCTTACTTTGGAAACGATAGTCAAAACGCCACCATTTGCCACCGCTGGGACTGACAAGCAAATACAAGCCACCGCCATCGGTTAATTTGTAGGCTTTATCCTTGGGTTTACAGGTCTTGATCGTGGTTGCTGTTAACGCCATGACGGTAACACCTTTGAGAGTTGACTCAGTTACCGTCAATTATACCGTAAAAAGAGCTGGATGTGATCGAATGCTACTGGACAGTAATACACTTAAAAAATAGATAAGCTATTGATTTTAAATTGTTAAAATACTGTATTGGACTTACGTGGATGCCTATTTGGTGGCGATAGGTGGGATCGAACCACCGACCTCAGGGTTATGAATCCCTCACTACTCCAACCAACACCACGTCATACCGTTAAAATCAAAGACTTATAGGCAATTGCATTGTGTTAATGCGTGTCCATTTTAGCCTGTTTGAGCACCGTGGTGTGACAAATTTGTGACAAATGTATGTAATGGGTTGAACTAGAAATTACTCGGATTCCAGAAACTACTAAGGCCTGATTTCACGCACTGAGAATTTTATTCCCTCTGGATGCTTATGATGAAATAAGCCTTGGCCACCGGTCATGCACAGGATGCTGCATTGGAGGTGAAACAGTGACCACATATACCCGACACTCATCATCCCAATGCGCTAATAATCCTTGAATAAACTGCCCTTCTTCAAGATTAAACCAATGAGAAACTTTGTCCTGATCCTTCTCCATAAAAACATTGACTTGGATCTTAACCGGAACAGGTCGGTATTTATCCCATGTGCCTTGCAGAATAGATTCATGCCTTGCCCAACCGCCTTGCGGCAAGTGACCCTGTTGTTCTTTTCGCCTCCCCCATCTAATCAGTTCAATGGACTTATTTTTCATCAGAATGGGTAGTTCTGCGTTAGGGTTGGGGAAGTAGGTTTTTACTATTTCCCCTTTGTATTGATACTGAATTCCACCACACATAGTCAATTAAAATATTCAAAATATAGCGTGTCGTTAGTCGGCATTGTTATCGGCATACATTTCCTTAATCATTTTTTTTGCATAAGTATAATCACCATTATAATTAGCCGATCTTAGATACCACTTTCAGCTTCCATTTTTACTAAGTAATAAGTTAATTTTCTAAAAAAAACGATATAGAAATTTTTCTGGTTAGTTTGCCGCTGTTTACTGGTAAATCTTCTACGATGATTCACATTTTGAGAGCTTGCTGTTCCTTCCAGGCAAACCAGCGCTGTGGTGAAACAATATTCATCAGACGATCTATAGGGGACATGATTAGCAGATTATAATAGCCAAGTAGTTTTCCTTGCCATGTATGATTATTACAGCGAAGAGAGACTGAATAGCCAGACTCATTATAGACAAAGTGATGCCAGTAACCACATGGTATATATAATGTTTCTCCAGGTTCAAGAGTGACCTGAAAGCCTTTCAAATAATTTAATCCGGGGAATCGTTCGAAATCGGGGTGTTCAACATCAACATAGCTTCGACAAGTAAATGGATGGCGATGCAGATTCTTTCCCTGTTCGTATGGGAATAGATAAACAGTTTTCTTTCCATACATAGCTGTGTGAAAAACATGTGACATATCAATATCAAAATGCATCTGTGTTACAGAGCCTTTACACCCAAAAAACATAAAAATAAAATTTCTTGAAAGACTATCAATCAGAGTAGGGAAGATAATGTCATCGACTAACTCAGGTATTTCGGATTTAATGTTGTATAGAAACATGCGCAGATTTTTTGACGTTGACATGATTGTGCTGATGTATTCACTCAAAGGAATAGTTTTCAGTTTACCCATGTAATGTTTGCCGGCTGCTACAAAGCTGTCGTCGTAAACTTTGACCAGCTTGTTTCCATGTTGGTTTTTAAAGAAATCTGGAGTCCATTTTTTTGATGCTGGCCATGATTTTGCCAGATCTTTGATCACCAATGGGTGTAGGGGTTTGAAATATAAATCAGAGAACTCTTTCTGATTAATCAATGAAACCTTATCGACAGCTGATAGCTCTAATGAGGTCATGAGTAATTCTAAATTCTTTTAATCTAAACCAGTTTGTTTATTATCTAGCAAGGAACTCGCTGTATGTGTGAAGGATATCGGGTTGTTCCCAATGTAGAAAATGCCCAGCGCCAGGAACAATTCTGAATTCACAATCAGCAATTTGTGCTGAAGCTTTTTCAATATCAATTGAATCTAGAATAGCATCGAACTCACCATTCAAAATCAGTGTAGAGGCAGTGATATTACCGAGGTCAACAAAGTCTCCGATATCTGACGCTTGACCGACAAATTCACAATGATCGTAGAAGCTGAGAAATTGTTCTCGGCTCATGCCGCGGAATTGCTCGATCATTTGTCTTTTATGTGTCTCTGGAATGTGTTGTCCAAATGCCTCTATCATCAAAGGGGCAATATCTTCATTTTTATTACTGTCGAACAATTTCTGTCCTGCTCGAATTACATCAATGACTGCTTTACTGGGTCTGGCACCAAAACTACCTAGCATCATTTTATCTATTAACTTAGGGTGTTGGGCCGCTAATGCAGCAGAGATTATTGTTCCCCAGGATGCTCCTGCCAGAATTATGGTTCCATTGCGGTTAGTTTCTTTGACAATGTTGTGTAAAATATCAACTTGTTCATCGAATGTAACGTTGGGTGTGCCAGACAATATAGTAGCTCGACCTTGTCCAGGGAGGTCAAAAACCACGACTGAATATTCATTGATAAAGTGACTAACAAATGAGCGCCAAGCGGCCATTGTTTGTTTAGCACCACTAATACAGATAATCGTTTTCTGTGCTTCACCATAGATACGGTAAGGAACAAGAAATCGTCCAAGCTTAAGTTCGCCTTTAACAGTTTTCATTGACTAAGATATTCCTTCTCATAAATATTGTCTACAGGATTCGATTGTATCACTTATGAATACCAATATTTACGCTTATATTGAGAACGCTAGCACAGTCCATTTTGTTGATTCAGGAACTGCTTAACAATTCCTCGACTAAATCTTTTCTATCAACTACGGAATATTCACCAAACCAGATTGCCCAAAGGGTTTTGGCAAAATTCTTACCTTTAATTAAGCTGATTTGTTTTCCTTGGAAGAGCGAACTAACGGTTCCGTCAGGGAACCAGAGAATAGTAAATTCATCATTTTTCTTAACATCTGAATAAATAGCCTGCATGAATTTCTCAACTTGTGGCAGGATTTTAAGGTATTCATTTTCATTACTATTTAATTTAATCCCAGATCTAAGAGATTTCTGAATTTGTTCAGCAGATAAGTTTCTCAAGAAAACCATCGAAATTTGTTTGATACTGTTATTTCGTAAAATATTTTTGTATATATTGTCATACGAAATATTTAAACCTACAGTATTTGTTTGCTTCTGTAAATAATGCGCCATTGAGTAGATATCAAAAAAGAATTTCCTGCGGATAGTTAATCCTGTCAATGACAACTCTAATGGTTCGTTGTTATATTCAATAACAATTGTATGCGGGAAATTTTTTTTATCTTGCGTTCCAGAAAATCTGTCATTAGCATGTGCAACAAGTATAAGACAGAAGAATAAAACGAAAGATTTTAAAAATACTCTTGGGCAAAGCATAATCAAATTGAAGTGTACCTATAATTGGGTAGGGAGTGGAATGAATTGTTTATCACCTGGAAGCATAGATCTTATTGGATTTAAATGATTGCATTTAGTCTGTTTGAGCCAATCAATTTACTACTGTTAAAACTCCCCTTCCCTCTTTACCAACCAGCCAAAACTACAGTGGGTTATACTACTTTACACTACCTATCGTGCAGAGCATCATCAATATTAAAGGGAGTTTGAAGTAGTATGCAGTCGTTAGAGGTTAAAAACACCGAATTTTTAAGGCAATGGTCGAGCGTTCGAATCGCTCACGATCCAGCGTTCAATAACGGGGATAATTTTCTTAGTTTCTTAAGCTAACATCATCCATCATTATTAACATTGCTACTCGCTGGTTTATACTTGTTACCTGTTGATTTTCTCACGCGCCTATTCAACACAATCTGCATGGCCCCACCATTGTTCAGTTCAGTTGCTCGTTCCTGTGTTCCCAGCCGAAACCTTTGAAATAGAGGCGTATGCTTTTTGTCTTGTTTTGTAGCCATCACTCATCCTCCTTGGTGTTATTAGTTGTCACATCTGAATGATTAATAGGATTAATTCTGTCTGATTTCCTAGAGCGTCTATCCAACACAATCTGTGTCGCACCATCATTGTTGATTGCTGTTGCCTCTTCCTGTGTTCCAAATTTCATTCCTGGAAATAGAGGTGTATTCTTCTTGTCCTGTTTTGTAGTCATCACAACCTCCTCAAACTGAAATGCAGTAACAATAATTGGGTGTAGATCTGTTTGTTTTAGAATGCATTATGCTTCTCCCATGAGTTAGTTAAAATACGGCGTACGACCATTAAGATCTTCAAGTCCTAAAACTTTTACAGCCACTGTTCCATCTATTTCATTCAACCGTTTTTGCAGTAAGCTGATTGAGAGGTAATCGGGTACATCAACAAACTGACTGTCATCGGCAGGTGATAACCCATCATAAAAATTGATTGCTCCAATACCATTGTCTCCATCGAGTTCAGGTCCTAAATCTAAATTCTCAAGAAAATGAAAAGCTAATCGACTGGGGTTCTCCCAATACTCAGATACATTATAAATCTCCAATTCACCAACTAACTCATCGGGTCGAGGAAGATCTTCAGAATCTACCCCTTCACTGTATTCCTGTAGCGTATTTGCAAAAGGGCATCTTTCTATATATTCTTCCCAAGTCATGCGGGTCTGAGGTTTTTTAAAGGGGTCTCCAAAGAACAACCCGTAACCACCTTCTCCATTACCATCGATGGCATAAAGAGTGTTTTGATGTGATACTAAAGGTTCAAGAAAAGGCTCGCCCTCTCCCTCTATATAACGCTCTGCATGAACCACCCACGAGGGCAGAATTAACCCTGCAGCTGTAGCTACCGTACCTTTCAGAAAAAACCGTCTTGAAATCATAATGATTCTCCTTTTATCGCCCCATATAACAAACGGAGATAACTCTGGGACGGTAAGGAGTCAGCAACGCTTTAGCAACATTTATTGACCGCCCTGCAAGTTGTTGGTATTAACTCGGCGGTTTCTAAC
>DTSI01000147.1:0-1161 GCA_012965425.1 Methylococcaceae bacterium | reverse complement strand
AGGCACAAAAAAACCCGCTCTAGCTTGTGCTAAATCGGGCCTTGAGATTCCCTCTTTAGCTAGTATTTATAAAGCGCTCTGCAAGCTGAGTTCAAATCAGCGCTTAATTTCAGTATATTCTTTTTGGTAAT
This sequence comes from Methylococcaceae bacterium, assembly GCA_012965425.1. Classification (GTDB taxonomy): domain Bacteria; phylum Pseudomonadota; class Gammaproteobacteria; order Methylococcales; family Methylomonadaceae; genus OPU3-GD-OMZ. The sequence continues at coordinate 1,030 of DTSI01000147.1, read as the reverse complement.
AACTTCAACAATTAATTAGGCTACAAGAGCAAGTAGATCCTCAAACACCCCACCATCGGAATACCTGATAGAATTATGGCAGGCTTGATGGACCCAGAAACCGATTTGGTAACCGATTTGGTAACCAATTTGGTAACCAAAATAGTCTGACTTTTTTGCGACTTAATTCATTGCCTCACAAAATAATTCTCTTACAATTTTCAGGTTACCCTGCGCTCTTTCAAAAAAAGCATCCATAATATTTGAATACTTAGAGGTCTTGCTCTTATATTTGTTGATGCTGAGATAACCGTAAAAATTGCCAGAACTATCAACAACAACCGGAAGTGAGTTGCTTGACGAATATTTATTCCACACTCCAGATTGCGAATATTTGCCACCATATGTACTATACTCATTCCAAATACTTAACCTTGAATATTCACCCCCATATTCACCATATTCATTACATATAGATTTAGGGTCATATTCGGAACAATTCAAGCACCCCAGAAACTCACTATGCCCTCCCTCACCACCAAATATTAATAGTTTGGTAGACATTAGATTACTTGAATATGGTTTTCTTTTTGATGTTATCTTTGGGCGTATTATTTCTTGCTGATTATCACTAATATCTTTTCTTTGTGTATTCTTCTTCAAAGTACTCGAAACTATATTGGCCCCCTGATTTTTATTTTCATTCCATTTCGATTCCAAATACTCTACTTTTTTATGAAAAAAACTATTTAACCAGTTACTGTATTGACCAATATCCATTTTGACAATGCGTCCCAAAAGTTAAACAACCAATTGAAATACCCAAACTTAGCGCCACAAAAAATTTTAAAATGTTTCCCCATTTACTCTCATTATCTTGGTTATGATTGTATATTGAACTGGTACCTTTAGGATCCTCCCTTCTGCCTTCTATATAGACTCCTTCCCCTTCCTTCTTACCATTCTGAGACCATGAAATAACAAGACCATCTTTCATACCTTCCTTATAGTTCCCCTCCTCCCTTTCTTGGCCATTTTCAAACCAGATCGG
>DTSI01000146.1 GCA_012965425.1 Methylococcaceae bacterium | reverse complement strand
GTGTTACTGGAACCCGATGCCGATGCGGATTATTTCGAGATCATTGAGATCGATTTGAATGAAATTACCGAGCCGTTATTGGCTTGCCCGAACGACCCGGATGATGTGAAACCGTTATCTGAATTGGCCGGTACGGCGATTGATGAGGTCTTTTTAGGTTCGTGTATGACCAATATCGGTCATTTTCGTGCGGCGGGTAAATTATTAGATCAACACACAGGCGAGTTACCAACGCGCTTGTGGGTAGCGCCGCCGACTAAAATGGACCAAACGCAGTTAACCGAAGAAGGCTATTACAGCATCTTTGGTAAAGCCGGTGCCCGTATGGAAATGCCGGGCTGTTCTTTGTGCATGGGTAATCAGGCGCGGGTGGCTGAAAATTCCACGGTGGTTTCTACTTCAACCCGTAATTTCCCGAATCGTTTAGGAACAGGCGCCAATGTTTATTTAGCCTCGGCAGAATTGGCCGCGGTGTGTTCCATTTTGGGCCGCATTCCAACGTTTTCCGAATATATGGCCTACGCGGAGGGTTTGGCGGCATCTTCTGAAGAGACCTATCGGTATTTGAATTTTGACCAAATTGAGCGCTATCAGCAGGTAGAGGGCGAATAAACGCGGCTAGTAATTAAAAAATAGTTTTTAGCGTGTTGGCGGTTAATGTGGTATTTTAGATCCTTTTGGCGATTTCTTAACGGAAGTTAGCGGCAGTTTAGTGAATGTAGCAAGCCTCAATAAATGCGCTCACATTGCATGGTTGTAGACTGGTCGGGTAAAATAATCTTTAAACGGCTGGCGGCATAACAACGCTGATAAAAGATTAAGAAAATAATTGTTAACAAAACAAGAGGCTGTATGGCGAAGGACACTATTTCGATTATTAATAATTCTACCGGTGAACGTGCGGAATATCCCTTGTTAAAGGGCAGTGCAGGAACCCCGGTTGCTGATATTCGAAAGATTCATCAGGATCTAGGATTTTTTACCTATGACCTAGGCTATGTGTCAACCGCCAGTTGTAAAAGTTCGATTACCTTTATTGATGGCAATAAAGGTATTTTACTTTACCGCGGTTACCCGATTGAAGATCTGGCGGCCAATTGTACCTTTATCGAAACCGCTTATCTGTTGATGAAAGGGCATTTGCCCACTGAAATCCAATTGGCTGAATTTAATGATGCAGTTAATTACCGGTCAGCGATTCATGAAGGCTTAATTCGTCTGTTTCAGAGTTTTAACCACGATTCACATCCGATGGCGATGATGGTTGGCGTGGTGGCCTCGCTGTCAGCGTTTTATCACAGCGAACTGGATATTAACAATTTGCAGCACCGGGAAATTTGCGCGACGCGGTTGATTGGTAAGCTGCCGATGATAGCCTCCCTCTGTTATCGCCATTCTGTCGGGCGCCCGGTGGTTTATCCACGTGCCGATTTAGAATATTGTGAGAATTTCATGAACATGATGTTTTCTCGCCCCGAAGAGCAATCGTTTATTACCAAAGGCCATTATTTAGATCCGGTAGCGATTAAGGCGCTGAATTTATTGTTTATTTTACATGCTGATCATGAACAAAATGCCAGTACCTCGACGGTACGTTTAGCCGCCAGCACCGGGGCTAATCCTTACGCCTGTATGGCGGCAGGGATCGCAGCACTATGGGGGCCAGCGCATGGCGGCGCTAATGAGGCGGTGTTAAGTATGTTAGAGGAGATCGGCACCGTTGATAATATTGAGAAATATATTAACAAGGCTAAAGATAAGAACGACCCTTTTCGTCTAATGGGTTTTGGTCACCGGGTGTATAAAAACTTTGACCCCAGAGCGATTATTATTCGTGATGTCTGTCACGAAGTTTTAGCGCACAAAGAAGAGTTAGGCCCCTTGTTTGAATTGGCATTAGCACTGGAACAGTATGCCTTGAATGATGACTATTTTATTGAGCGTAAACTCTACCCGAACGTAGATTTCTACTCAGGCTTAATTTACAAAGCCCTGAATATTCCGGTCGATATGTTTACCGTGATGTTTACCATTGCCCGTACTGCCGGCTGGGCTGCCCACTGGCTGGAAATGATGGCCTCGCCAGTACGTCCGATCGGGCGTCCTCGGCAATTGTACGAAGGCAGTGAAAAACGAGATTTTGTCCCGATAGCGCGTCGTGGTAAGTAGTGTGTTGGGGTGTTTTTAGTTTTTGATTGACCTCTGAATGATCAGTGGGCTGTGTGACCGATCTTTGTTCCAGTGAGCGGGCTGTCTGGTGGCCTGGCTTTTAAGCACTCCATGAAAATTGACGATGTTAAAATAAATTAATTTTATTGGGATGCATGAAGTTATTTAAAGTTTTTTACATACATTATCCACTGATCGCTCAAATGGTCAGGCGTGAAGTTATTGGCCGTTATCGGGGTTCATTTTTAGGTCTCTTCTGGGCTTTTGTTAATCCTATTTTAATGCTAACGATCTACTCGTTTGTTTTTGGTTTTGTTTTAAAGTCGCGCTGGGGACAAGGACAGTTAGAAATGGATGATTTTGCGCTGGTTTTATTTGCAGGGCTTATTATTTTTAATTTATTTTCAGAATGCGTTTCACGGGCGCCTGGATTGATTCTGGCTAATGTGAATTATGTTAAGAAAGTGGTTTTTCCTCTCGAAATTCTACCGTGGGTCGTTTTAGGCTCGGCGTTGTTTCATACCGCCGTCAGTATGTTGGTGTTATTTTGTTTTTTGATTTTTCTCGGGCATAGTTTGACTTGGGGGATGTTATGGTTGCCGGTTATTATTTTACCATTTTTGTTGGTTATTATTGGCATTTCATGGTTCTTGGCTTCAGTCGGTGTTTTTATTCGTGACATTAGTCAAGTCGTGGGTTTATTGCTTACGGCAATGCTATTTTTAAGTCCTATTTTTTATCCACTCAGTGCCTTACCAGAGACCTTGCGATTGTATTTGTTTTTAAATCCAATCACTTTTATTGTTGAGCAGATTCGTAATATTTTGATTTGGGGCGGTCAGCCCGATTGGGTTTTTTTAACCCTTTACGGTGTTGTTTCGTGGGTGGTCGCTTGGTTAGGGTTTATTTGGTTTATGAAAACCAAAAAGGGCTTTGCTGATGTCCTCTGAATCCGTGATTAGTGTTAAGAATGTGGGTAAGAGCTACCACATTTATGCCCAGCCTCGTGATCGCCTGAAACAGTTCTTATTTCGTGGCAAGCGGCAGTATTTTCGTGAATTTTGGGCGCTGAAGAATGTGAGCTTTGAAATTGCAAAGGGGGATGTCATTGGCATTCTTGGGGTCAATGGTGCCGGGAAGTCAACTTTATTACAACTGGTTTGTGGCACATTAACCGCAACACATGGGGAAGTGCTGGTTAAGGGACGAATTGCGGCTTTATTAGAATTAGGCGCTGGTTTTAATCCTGAATTTACCGGCCGTGAAAATGTTTTTATGAGTGCCGCTATTATGGGATTGACTCAGGACGAAGTCACCGCACGATTTGAAGATATTGTGGAATTCTCAGGGATTCGTGATTTTATAGACCAGCCGGTTAAAACGTATTCCAGTGGTATGTATGTGCGCTTGGCCTTTTCTGTTGCAACCCATGTTGATCCTGATATTTTGGTTATTGATGAGGCACTTTCAGTGGGTGACGGGCATTTTGCTCGTAAATCATTTGACCGGATTATGGCGCTTAAAGCACGTGGGTGTACCATTTTATTTTGTTCGCACAGTATTTATCAATTAGAAGCTTTATGTCAGCAGGCGCTATGGTTAGATCAAGGTCAGGTTAAGTTGTTTGATACCGCTGAAAAAGTTTGTATGGCCTATAATCAGTTTCTAGGGGGGCAAGAAAGCCCTGAAGCCAGAATGAGTAGTTATTTTGGCACAGATCAGTCTTTAGTCGATAAAACAGCCGCAGGAACCGCTCGGATTAATGAAGTAGCGGTTAGCGTCTCAGGGGCTAAGAGCTCTGTTTTACAGTTGATAAGTTTAGTGTCGACATTGGAAGTTCAGGTGCGATTTATTTCAGACAGTCAATTGCCTTGCCCTAATGTTGCTATTGTAATGACTGATGCTAACCAAAATAATATTACCAGTTGTTCTAATTTATACGATCACTATGAACTGACACGAGATGCTGATGGGCATGGGATGGTTAAGGTTAGTTTTCCTGAGATTCAGTTGTTGCGCGGTCATTATTGGGTTAATGTTTTTTTATTGTGTGAGCAGGGAATTCATATCTATGACTCGGCTACCCATGTGAGTCAGTTCGAGGTCTCTCAGCCAGGGCTTGAAATTGGGGTGATTTCACTGAAGCGGCAATGGAGTCAAGAATGACTTTTTTAGGCCGTATTCAACGTATTTGGGTTGCGTTTGATTATCAAGTTGTACTGCCATTATTAGCTTGTTTGCCGTTGTTTTTAGGGCGCTATTTAGCGGCAAAGCGAGGTCAATTATACGGTTACATGGAACACGACTGGCGTAAATTTTCTTTTCAGGATGGTGCCTTTCATCAGCGTCTTGAAGCATCATTAGCGCAATTGTTACCTGAGGAAAGTAAGCAAGCGCATAAGTTAGCGGTCATCCGGCGTTATCAAATGCAAAGTCTTGAAGAGTGGGAAGCGGCTTGCTTGATTGTGGGGCGTGATGTCTCTACCTGGCCGGTTCGTTTTGAGGGTCTTGAAGAGGTACAGAAGGCGTTGTTAGACAATCCGCGTGTGGTATTTTTAACAGCGCATTTTGGCAGTAGTATTTTAGGAACGGTTTTGTTGCAAAAGTTAGGCTTGCCGGTCTTGGGGATGAGTTCCAATGTGGTTGAAATGCCTTGTGTGCATCCGAGTATTAGTGCTTTTTATCGTAAAAAATATGCAGCAATGGGGCGCTATTTAAATGGCGGTGAGATCTTGCATCGGGAAGGAAATATGATGAAGTTTACCCGTTTTTTAAAGAACCGAGGCATTGTTGTGATTGTCGGTGATTTACCGCCTGACAGTAATGAAAAGCCGACAGTACGGGATTTTCTGGGTGCGTCCAGAGGGTTTGCCAGTGGGCCGGTAAAATTAAGTCATTTAGCAAAAGCCTCTTTTAGGTCATTTGTTTGTGAATATCAAAGCGGTGTGTATGTCGTGCGGTTTTCTGAACCACACGAAGAGCCATACGGCTTTGTTGAGAAGGCAATCAGAGCGAATCCAAGTACATGGTGGGCCGCTGATTTATTAACCTTATACCCTAAGATAGAACCTTCCGCTTAAGTTAAGTGAGTTGTTTTCCCGTGGGGGAGTTTTTTAATGACGGCCAGACAAATTTGATCGACGGTTAACTATGGATTATAAAAGTTTATTAGCAGTGAGTTCATTCTCACCCGAGATATTGAATCGACCTGACTCTTGGGTCGGGCATTTACCATTTTCTGCCTGGTTAATGAACACGCTGTCGCCCACGGTTTTTGTTGAGTTAGGGACGCATTCGGGTAACTCTTATTTTTCCTTTTGTCAGGCGGTTGTAGAAAATAACCTAGCAACGGTTTGTTATGCTGTTGATACATGGCAGGGCGATGAGCACGCAGGGTTTTATGCGGCTGATGTTTTTGCACAGGTTTCCCAAGATAATGCGGCGAAATATGCGGCATTTTCTCGCTTGTTACGGATGACTTTTGATGAGGCTACAGGCTATTTTGCCGAGGGTTCAGTGGATTTACTGCACATCGATGGTTTTCACAGCTATGAAGCGGTTGCACATGATTTTACAAGCTGGTTGCCTAAATTAGCGCCGGGTGCGGTGGTACTTTTTCATGATACCAATGTGCGTGAAGGTGATTTTGGCGTTTGGCAGTTCTGGCGTGAATTACAGGCACGTTATCCGAATAATTTAGAATTTTTTCATTCGCATGGCTTGGGCGTGTTGCAACTAAATGATGCACCTGAGGCTAAAAAAATACCGTGGTTACAACCGGAGTCAACAAGTAAGCGAACAATCATTGCGTATTTTGCATCACTCGGTGCTCAGCAACTGGAACGCTTTGCTTTTAATGAAACTAAAACAGAAGTCGTAAATCTGACCGCCATTCTTTCTGCGCGTGATCAGGCCATAGCCGAGTTAAATGAAACGGTCCGTGAAAAGAACCGTGAGCTGGATCATTTAGGGCAAACCATCCGTGAAAAGAACCGTGAGGCAGAACAATTAACCCAAGCGATTGGGGATCAGAAAAAACAGATTTTCAATCTGGAACAATCGCTGCGTGCGGTTTTCAATAGTACCAGTTGGCGGCTCACGGCACCGATGCGTTCTGCGGTCGTTTTAGCTCGAAAGGGGCGTCACCTCTGGTCTGTCTTTCAAAACTACGGGTGGTTGTTCGGAGCCAGAAAGGTTATTCACATTATTCGCTACGAAGGTTTTTTAAGTCTTAATAAACGCCTGTTAAGGTTTTTAACACAGCAAACACTAGCGGTTAAAAAAAAAAGTGCCGGTGAGCGCCAATCGGCAATATTAATACAACCTCACTATATTGCCCCGGAGTTAGTCGTAGCGACTGAGGTCTTAGCACAGCCGCCGACGATTGCCGTTCACTGGCATTTGTATTACAC
>DTSI01000145.1:4039-6593 GCA_012965425.1 Methylococcaceae bacterium | reverse complement strand
ATTTTGAAACAAAATGAAGCGGGTGTATCTGTTCCAGATTTATGTCGTGAACACGGCATGAGTAATGCGACTTTTTATCAATGGCGATCTAAGTTTGGAGGCATGGATGCGTCGCTCATGAAGCTGATGAAAGAGCTTGAAGATGAAAATAGACGGCTTAAAAGGATGTCCGCTGAAGAAAAACTTAAGGCTGAGATTGCTAGAGAGGCCATCGAAAAAAAGTGGTGACGCCATCTCGAAGACGAGAGATGGCACAAAGATCCGTTAGTGAGAGTAAGGCTAATATTAGGGTTTCTTGTGCGGTATTTTCTATCAGTGAAACCTGTTATCGCTACCAAGCCAAGCTATCGACTGAAAATGCTGAAACAGCCGATTGGTTATTAAGATTAAGTGCCACGTATAAACGTTGGGGCTTCGGCTTGTGTTATTTATATCTTCGTAACATCAAAGGCTATGGCTGGAACCATAAACGCGTCTACCGCATCTACAGGGAGTTAGAGTTGAACTTACGCATCAAACCTAAGCGTAGCATCAAACGAGACAAACCGGATGCATTGAGCGTGCCTGAGGTCATTAATCAAGTCTGGTCGATGGACTTTTATGAGTGATGCGTTAAATGATGGCAGAAACATCCGCACCTTTAATGTCATCGATGATTATAACCGTGAGGGGTTGGGTGTTGACTCGTCATTGCCAAGTGCTCGCATTATTCGATCATTAGAGCAAATTATTGCATGGCGCGGCAGGCCATTAGCGATACGCAGTGATAATGGCCCTGAATACATTAGCCAGCATCTCAAAGACTGGGCGACTAGGCACCCAACACTTTGCTGTATATTCAACCAGGCAAGCCCACTCAAAATGCGTATATCGAACGATTTAACAGAACCGCTCGACACGAATGGCTAGATTTTCATCTTTTTTAATCCATTGAGCAAGCTCAATTATTGGCCACACAGTGGCTTTGGTCTTACCATAATGAACGTCCGCATACAGCGATTGGAGGCATACTGAATGCAGCTTAACCTCTACTTTTAACTTCGGTTATTTATGGGGGGATTACAAGTCCAACTCAAGGGGGTCAGGTTTAGATCGGTGGTGACAAGAACCCAAAATTTTTAAACCAAATTTTCCATTGTTGATATTTTTCAACCAGTGGTTTATGTTTCGTCTTGATAACCGCTTCTGATTGCCTATAAGTTGTGGGTGCTAAATTGTTAATCAGAATGGCCGTTCCTTGTAAGCTGGACTGTCTTTGCAACACTTTAAAAACAGGTGAAGTACTGCAATTGGCAATACCTTGTTGTAAACAAGATGAATTTGAAAGTCCTCCGGAAAGATAGATACGTGTTTTATCAGGCCGTTGATTAAAATCTTCTAAAATTAATGCGACTCTAAATATAATAGCTTCAAGTAATAAACAAGCGATCTGTTCTTTTGATAGATGTTCAACGGGTTTGGAAAATTGCATTTTAATATCAGAACGGAAAAAAGGGGCTCCTATTCCGGTGGGTTCAGCGATACAAAATATATCAGCGATGTTAGCTAGGTCTTTTATTTTGCATGTTTGGAAAGGATAAAGCTGTAAGGCAGCAGTTATGGAGTTTATGGTGCCTTCAATTGCGATGATCTGGTTTCTTTGATGATCCTGATAAACTAGAGTGCGCAGATAGTTATCAATTGTTTTGTTAGACTGTTTGGGTTCGGAACGTGAGACAAACCCCCCAGTCCCAAGATTAACCAATATTTCGGATTCGTCATTGTTGGTAAAAGTCACATTGGCGAGTAATGCGGCAGATTGGTCGGCAATACTCACTTTTAAAATAGTATCGTGATTGAGAGCTAAATTGAGATTTGTAGAGGGTTGAATTTTGGGCAAAATCTTTATAGGTATTGCAAAAATATCACCTAAGGTTTTTGACCATTGCCCTGAATGAATATCCATTAGCAGTGTTCTTGCAGCCATAGACGTATCTGTTAAAAAATGTCTTCTTGCTGTCCAGTGCCAAATGATGAAGCTATCCAAAGTACCTATTAGCAATGTTTTATTAGCAATGCTTGGCCATAATTCGGGTTGTTGTTGCAATAAAGTTCGGAGTTTGGGGGCAAAGTAATAAGGCGTTAATGGTAGTCCGCTTAACTCCCTAATCAATGGGTTGTGTTTGATTAATTCGATGCAACTGGCTTGGCCGCTATTATCCTGCCATGAAATAAGCTTTGTTACTGGTAATCCACTTGTGCTATTCCAAACAAGAAAAGAGGATCTTTGATAGCAAATACCAAGCAATTGTTTTTTTTGACAAATGTTTTGACATTTTTTTAACAGTCGCCCAGTGATAGACAGATATTCCATGGCATTACTGACATAATGCCCTTGCTCTGCACTTATCGTAGGTGCAGGGATGGAAAAGGTTTCTTCAATTTGGCTGCGATTATTACAAATTGCTGCTTTTATAGCGGTTGTTCCGAGGTCCAGAGCAATGGTATTTAATGTAGTAGCCATTTGCTTGCACACGATTCAATTTCTTGAGCCATAGTCGCTTGATCCCATTGC
>DTSI01000145.1:0-3970 GCA_012965425.1 Methylococcaceae bacterium | reverse complement strand
TGTAGAAGGTCTTCCAGATGAATAACCATCTCATTTTTCAGGCAGAATAAGAGATCGGCAACAATTAAGGGTACATGGGGCGTAATGCGCTGTGCTAATGGAGGGTCATGGTCTATGCTGAGCAGTATTTCAGCCACATGTTTTCCATGTCTGCGCAGTAACCAAAGAATGCTTTCATTATCAACACCTAGTTCCTGTGCTTTTTTAGTGGTCTGTTGTTGCCATTCTTTGAAGTTTTGCTCAGGTAACCAAGGCATTGGGGTGGTAAGGGTTTTACCATCAATATGATTGCCGAGATAATGACAAACGGCATCGACAATATGGGCGGCATCTTCACGAGACGAGGTTAATTTTCCACCGATCGAGTAGAGTAGTCCCTGATTCAATGATTTTAACTGCCAATCTCGACTCACCGATGAAGGGGATCGCTGGGTACTACATTGCAGAACTCTGAGTCCTGCAAATTGACCTTGGATATCATTTTCAGTCCATTTTGTCTTTAATGCAAAATTAACTTCGCTGAGCAAATAATCTATATCCTGTTTATCAACGGTAACATCATTGATATCGCCTGAATAATAAGTATCGGTGGTTCCTAATAAAGTCATGCCATACCAAGGAATGACAAAGAAAATCCGACCATCACTTTTTGCTGTTAATAAGAGGGCTTCTTTTTCCAGTATTTTAGGTAGGACTAAATGCACACCTTTTGATAACCGTCCCCATTGCTTTTCCTTGGCTGAATTAGCAATCCACTGTCCAGTTGTTTTAGCAATGGTTGATGTTTTTATAGTGAGTGTTTTGTCCTCCATTTTTTTGTGTAAAACTGCGCCAGTGATTACATTACTTTCTTGAATGACCTCTTGCAGTTGACAATAATTTAAACAAGTGGCGCCTGCAGTTTGTGCGCCATCAATAATTTCTAGTACTAAACGAGCATCGTCAGTTTGTGCGTCTAAATAGGTATAACCACACTTTAATTGAGTGTCATCAAGACAAGGAAAATGCTCGGAAAACGCTTTGCTATTAAAATAACGATGAACTTGTTGGGAATGCATGGTTCCAGCAAGAAAATCATAGATCATTAACCCTGTTTTTAAACGCAATGCTCCAAAGCGACTATGCTGATTAACAGGGACGCCAAAACGAAGCGGCCAGACGCGGTATGGAGCTGAATGGATTAGATGCTGTCTTTCTATCAGTGATTTTTTGACCATGTTAAAGTCCAGTGTCTCTAAATAACGCAAACCGCCATGAACTAGTTTGCTAGAGGCTGAAGAAGTACCGCTACCCCAATCATTTTGTTCAACGAGAATTACTTTGAGTCCCCTTAGGGCTGCATCGTATGCTGTCCAGGCACCATAGATACCCCCTCCACAAACAAGTAAGTCATAGTGCTGATCGATATCAGAAGCGGAGGGTCTTTTCATTTGGCCCTCTTTTTTAATGCAGTTTCCACGTCATCAATGATCAAAATATCAACCTTCAAATCTAAGGCTTTGTTAATGTCACGGTGGGTATTGTAACCATAGGTTAGAATCAGTTTATTTGCATTACGCAGAAAGTGCATTAACGCAATATCTAAAGTATGGATAGGAATACAAACACCATTAAGAAAGCTATACCTTGCAAGGATATTTTTAATATTAAAAAAATTGTGAGTGTCCCTAATGTTATAAATCAACGGAATTCGGGCGCCTAATTGATGTGCGTATTCCAGACATTCTATAGTGAAGGAAGATATAACAATATCATTGTTTTGTGTTTCTCCAATGATCTCTAGGCATTGTTGTATTATAATCTGAGCGCTTGATGTTTCTTCCCAGTCACGATGCTTAATTTCTATTATTAGCCTACATTTATCCCTATAGCTATTTATAAACTCTTTAAGCGTGATCGGACCTTCAGCTTTAACAGAATGGTAATAACTTGAAAAATTTATTTGTTCTAGTTGTGCGAATGTAAAATCACAAAGATGATTATTGGGATAACCCAGTTGTTCCATTAGCTGATTATGATAAAGAATAGGCACTTTATCTTTAGTTAGCTGCACATCAGTTTCAATGCCTTCAGCTTTTTGTTTTAGTGCATTGTTAAATGCCAGTCGTGTATTATGCGCTGCTTCTTTTGTAGCACCTCTATGCGCATAAATATAGCTGTGATTTCTCTGGGTTGTCATTATCATGTAAGGTTACCCATGAACAATTAAAAGTATAAAAGGGAGTAGATTAGTATGCAAGGACTTCTACTACAGTTAAAACATTTAGTTAGCGCAGCTTAATTGGTTCCGTTGCAAAGATGAGTGAAAACGTAAAACGTTAGGTCTTTAGGCATAACTATCCTGTAAATGTCATAAACTGTTTATAAGCGGGAATATTTTTCTTTGATAATTGTTCCTTTCGAATCACTAGTGTTAATCAACGGTGAATTTGACGTTGAAGTAGCTAATCAAATTAACGACTTGGTGGGTGCAGACGTTAGTAATAATATTGGAAGTTATAGCAATAAGTATGATGCAACCGATATTACGATATCAACTTTGCTGGCTAACGCCCACAAGGATTTTTATTTTGTTGATAATTTTTTGGTTATGTAAATGGGGGAGTTGGTATTGCTTATAATGTGTGGGATGCTAGGTCATATCCCGTAGGAATAGTACAAGCGCGCCACGATTTTGGCAAAAGCTTGTTTTGGGCATCCGATCCCAAGCAAGTGGAAAAATAACGTGGCAATTGTTGCCCTTAGCGCCGCGATTCGTTCTGCCTCGGTATCCACTAGGGCTCATCATCGTTAACTCGATGAGATGGCGTAATACTTCCACAAATGACTTGAGATCGTATCGGGAGTCTTTTATTTTATTTTCATAGTTCCTGACCCTTAAATTCCGACAAATAACCGGTCAACCGTCCCTGGTGACTAAAAATGTTCACGCCGGTTCCAATATATTCAGCGTAAATTTACCTTTATTTTAATATTCATTTTGAATGAATTCATTAGGGCAGTTGTCTGATAATGATTATAGATAGGATTGTCATACTTAATGTTATAACGATCATTAACTGAGCGAAAAGGTTAACCGTTTTTATAATTGTACAAGAGACTAGAATGCTAAATTAACTGAGAGTTGATGAGTTTCAATGAAAATTATAATCACTATAACATTGATGTCGTTCATCTTATTTGGCTGTGATAAGGAATCAATACCCCTTAATGGGTCTGCAATAACCATTCAAGAATGCATCATTAAAGAAATCAGAGAACAACCATCTATCATGTTTGAAATGGTGGAAAAAGCATGTAGAGCTAGGGTGTCTAGCATATTTGGAATAATAGAAATGGGATGTAGGAATAAGGTTAAAGTTGGAACCTATCCAAATGATTCCGCTCAAGAATGGGACTTAACTAGCATATGTAGCATCCAACCGAGGGATATCAAGATACCGAACGGTCAGTGGATGTCAGCTAAATGCGTTGAATGGAGAGAGAAAAATATTGAGCCAATAAAAAAAGAGTTATGTGACTTACGCAGCAAGGGTAACTATACTTAGGGTTCCTTTAATCAAACCACTCACCCGAGTTAATTAATCAATCCTTATTGCCCACATGGCCTATTTCTGATTTAAAAAGACATATTAAATGGGATCATACAGGCGACTGAATAGAGTGTAGCAAACAGATAATTCACAAGGTATCTGCTAAGCGGTGTACGCTTTTTCTTCATATTTCCTAATGAGGATATCTTAGGTGGAGTAATTTAATTAGTCAGCCCTGAAAAAGTATCATTAACTTTGCTTGCGTGCTGGGTTGATTCAATATTTCAGAATGAACTTTTGGTTGAACCGGTAATAAATCAAGCACAAAAAAGCGATTAGCCATTTTCTTAGGTTCCAGTTCCTCTCAGCCATCAATAGGTTATGAATCGCCCTGTATTTTCTAGACCAGCCCAAGCTTCATAAAATATCTTTTCTCA
>DTSI01000144.1:5328-20892 GCA_012965425.1 Methylococcaceae bacterium | reverse complement strand
AACATCGAGTTTATAGCGCTCCTGTGATGCCAATAACCCATTTTCACGCCATTGTCGTAACCATCCATGCTTTTGGTCATTTAAATAGCTTACTAATTGTTTTTTTTGTCCGTTAAGGTACCAAATAGTGTGCGGTCCGTGTTTCTGATCTTGTTGATAATAAATCTCTGTAATTTTATTGCCATCGAAAAATTCAGTGTGTGATTGGCGCTGACCGCCCTTAAAAAACGCTTGCCATAATTTTTGGCCCTGATGAGTCCAGGCCATACTTATGCCTTGCTTTAAACCCTTGTGATAGTGTTCTGACTTTATTTGGCGCCCTGCTTCATTCCAATAAGTTATCAGCCCGTGCAGTTTACCCGCAGAAAAGTTTTTGATGACTTTAAAATAATCTTCACCTTTGTCAGAGGTATGTTGGTAGTCAATAAACTCTCCGGTAAACGGTTGTGTTGCACCGGTAACATAAAACAATTGGTTTTGCTCAATGAGTGCGATCGGTTTTTTAATGTTGGTATTGTTAACAAGGGCTGAATTTTCAAGTTCAGTCATAGGTGATGTCTGAATGAAATCAATTTGTTTTGGAATGCTCTGGTCAATAATAGTTTCAGAGATCATGGCCAATGATGGCATCGTCGTAACGGTGTAAATAGTGATACTGATGATGACCAATATACTGACTAGTAAAAAAGAAGTGACATTATCTTGTGTGCTTTGTTCTTGATCAGGATAGGCATCACCGAATACATTTAGGTCTTCGGTTTGTTTAAGTTCATCTTTGAGAATTTGCTTTCGATATTTGATGTAGAGTGATTTCTGTATATTTAAATCACCCGCGCTATTCATTTGTGCTTTGGTCCACAGTCCTTCGCGAACATAGTTGGATTTAAGCTCTTGGCACACGGACTGATACAGATATTCTTCAATTAAGCGATCGTGGGCATATTTTTGTCTTAATTTTTTGAAAAAAAACATTGGAACCTGTAGTAAGTGAGAACTAGAGAGACATTTTGGTAAAGCTAATAAAACCATCAGTCGTGTCGATTTTAAAAACCTAAGTCATCTGGCAAACAAAAGAACACCGTGTTTTGTGTTGTTGATGATACGGTGATGTCCGAAGCATAAATTTATTTTTCAAAAGAAACTGCTCACTGTCCATGTTATCTAAGTTAGCGTAACGAATATTTAAATTTTAAGGCATTAATATACCTTTATTATACTGCCGAGTTAATAATTGGTCACCGTCATCATCCCACCAAACCCACGTTCCATCGATATTTCCCTTATGGTGATGACCTTCATAACGTTTTTGCCCATTAGGAAACCAAGCGGTTTCAGTACCATTGATTATATTATTTTCATAATTTAGCTGTGAGAATTTATTGCCTAGCGCAGACCAACGTGTAGATAACCCCTCAAGTTTATTTTTACTATAATTCAATTCCTGTGTTTTATTTATGCCATTGATCCACTGGGTTAAATGACCGTGTAGTTTTCCCTTTTGATAATCAGCCTGAACAGACTTCTTACCTTCAATCCACCAAATAAATTCACCCTCTCGATAATTATTGATATAAGTGCCTTGGAATAGTTTTTGGCCAAATTTATTCCGCCAGATAAGGGGGCCGTGAAGTTTATCTTTTTTATAATAAGCCTTCATGTTTTCTTTGGTTTTGGCATCCCATCTAAAACAACTTCCCTCCAGATTCCCTGACTTATACTGACAATTACTGGTCTTCCAACCATCTTGATTCCAACGAATAACTTCACCGTTTAATCGGTTGTTTTGGTAATGTGCTTTAACTTTTTCCTGGCCATTTTCATACCACCAGGTCGAGACCGCATGTTGCTTGTTCTTCTGATAAAATGCATCTACCTTTTTGTGACCATTTTCAAACCAATGAATTAAATTCCCCTGTAATTGACCGTCTAAAAAATTGGCCTCTATTTTTTTTTGACCGTTACCATACCATTCAGAGCGTAACCCATTGGGTTTTCCATCTTTATAATTGATCTCTATTTCTTTAAATCCACTCTCTTGCCAAAGGGTTCTTAAGCCCTGAACAAGATCACCTTTGAAACTAACTTCTTCTTTTTTCTGACCATTGTCATACCATTCCGTCCAGAGAACGTCATTACTTTCTGGTTGGTAATTGACTTCAACTTTTTTATGTCCTTGTTCATTCCAGAGCGTAACGAGTCCTGAAATTTGACCATTTTTAATAATCCGCTCACTCTCTTTTTGTCCTTGTACATACCATGAGGTCCAAAGCCCAGTGACTTTCCCATTTTTATAGAATCCTTCTGCTTTTTTTTGACCATTCTCATACCACCACGTATATAAACCTTCGCGTTGATCATTTCGAATACCACCCTCAACTTTTTTTTGGCCATTCTGATAAAAAGCGGCATAGGTTCCTGAGAGTACGGGAGGTCCCAATTTAACAACTAGACCTTTATCCTGTAATGCCTGAAAAATCTCATTTTCAACACAGCCTGTTAAACATAACGTGATCAAAACATGATAGAGAACTAGTTTTATCTTTTTATCTAAATACATGCCCCTTCCTTAGCTCAGGGGTAACAATTAATTCTTTCCGTGTTAAGAATGATTGCCACCTTAATTTAATTACCGATGAAATAGTTTTAAAAAAAGAATATGCAAACGTAAATGGCTGTTTGCGAGAAGGTTATCAATCCATCTTATCTTTATTTAATAGATTCTTTAGTTTCTTTTACTTCTTCAACTTCTTTTGGAGGATACTGTATTGCTTCGACACTGACTTGTCGCCTGTCGGCAGCAGATATGACCTCAAAATATTTATTTTGCTCCAAGGTTATCAACGCATTTAGTTTTTGAACTAATTTTTGGTCTTTGAATTTCTTCACTTCACCTTGTAAGACTTGTACTTTTTTACCTAAATCAGCGACTTGATTTTTAGTATCTATTATGCGATCTTTAAGATCAACATTACTTTTGTTAATTTTATTAAAGCCTTTATTAAAATGTTGGTTAAGCGTTTGAGTCATGGCCTCATTCTTGGCGAGATAACCTTCTTCTCGCCGTTTCGCAGCACGAAAAGAAACATCAAAAACACTCATGGATTCATCGATTTTATGTTTTAACCGTTGGTTTGTTTCGTTTAATGATATTACTTCAGATTGCATTTCATCGAGTCGCTGCAATTCCGTATCAAGGTGAATTACTTTTTTACCCACCGCTAAAGTGATAGCATCGGCTTGTGTGATAGATTCTTGCAATCGACTCATAAAAACGCCACCAATAGAAACGACCACTAAAATAAGGATGCTAAAAACTGAAAAAATAATAGTTTGTTTTTTTTGGATCGCATTCATCGAGTTATCGAGGGAGGCAACACTTTCATTAATTAAATTAGACGAATTGTTGACTCGGATGGCGGCATTATTGACCACATCTGCAGTTTCACCCAGACTAGTGGCTACATTATCAGTGTCTGGCAAACTGGTTTTGGGGCGGCTCTTCGCTTTTACCATGTCATCATCCGATAAGGTTAGATCATCTGTGAATTCCTCAAATTCCGCATACTGCGTTTCCTTTTTAGCCGTTTTTTTGGTCACCGTTTCCTCTGCAGTTGGTTCCGTATTAGAGGCTACTTTGTCGGGTTTTTCTTTATCTTCAGCCATGGTGAATCTCCTGGATTTTAAAAAATAATTTTCTGTCTGTTACTGTCTTTAAAAGACGTATTGTGGTTTCGTTAATAAATAGGATTTCCTTCTTGGTCAAATTGGAAATCATCAGGTACTGTTGGCGATGGCATAGCCGGTCTTGGTGCACCGGCCTGTGATTCATTAAGTTGAAAAACATAGGCCAACACTTGTGCGACCGCGGTATACAATGAATCCGGAATTTCTTGTTTAACTTCGGTGGTAAAAAACAAGGCTCTCGCCAAAAGGGGGATGCGTAAAATCTGTATTTTATGTTCTTGCGCAATTTCGAGAATTTTTTTAGCTATTTCATCGGCCCCTTTTGCAATCAATACCGGCGCGCCTTCGCTGTTGCGATCATAGGATAATGCCACGGCGAAATGTTCTGGGTTAACGATCAGTACATCGGCTGACGGTACAGCTTCAAGCATTCTGGCGGTTGCCATTTCATGCTGTTTCTGACGGATATGTTGTTTGACTTCGGGGCGCCCTTCAACATCTTTGAGTTCGTCTTTAATTTCTTGAAGAGACATTTTAAGCTTTTTAACATGTTCATGTATTTGGTAAGGAACATCGATTAAGGCAATCAGCACTAAGCCAAGACACATATATAAGAAACTCAAGGCGAGCAAGTCCCCACTCTTAGCAAAAGCACGCTCTAGTGGTATGCTGCCTAATGTTAAAAATTGATCAATTTGACTCGATACAATTAAGAATGCAATGCCGCCGACTAATGAAAATTTGGCAATGGCTTTAACGAACTCCATGACCGCATTTAGACCAAAGATCCGTTTTAACCCTTTAAGGGGATTTATTTTATTAAACTTAGGCTTCGCCGATTTGATTGAAAAAATCCAGCCGCCAATCAGTCCTGGCGTTGCTAGGGACATTACAAATGTCACCAGATAGAGTGGTAAAAAAGCCATCAAGCCATCGGCGAATTTTTGTAAAAAATGGGCGGGTAACTTTTGGGTGTTGAAGATGGTCTCTCGATCCATCTGTAAACTGGAAATAACGACATTACCGATATCGGTTATCAGTTGGCTACCATAAAAAACCATTAATCCGGCAGAAGCGATCATAATCATTGCCATCGCTAATTCTTTAGACCGAGGAACCTGACCATCTTCTCGCGCTTTTTCAAGCCGCCTCGCCGTCGGTTCTTCCGTTTTTTCTTGGTTGCTTTCTTCTTCAGCCATAAGAGTTCACACTAAGCAACGCCTAAGAAAATTCGAACATATTCAAAACAGCGAAGCCATAGATTTTCCATTCCCGAACCAAAAAACGGGACTAATAAATAAAACATGATCAACCCAAAAAAGAGAGATGCTGGAAAGCCAACAGCAAATACATTTAACGCGGGCGCTGCACGTGAGATGACCCCCATCGCAGAATTGATTAACAATAAGGTCACCATAGCCGGTAAGGCAATCATAACGCCACCTGAAAAAATGAGTGATGACCATTGCAAAATAGCCCAGAGCATTTCCCTAGTAACATAAAATTGGTTAATTGGGATTAATCTGAAACTATCCAACATCATCTCAATGATAATTAAATGCCCACCGAGAGATAAAAAAACTAAGGTGGCAATTACCAATAAAAATTGTGCCAAAACAGGTGACTGGTGACCATTAACAGGGTCGGCAACAACGGCCATACTTAAGCCCATTGAGGTGGCGATAAATGCACCGGCACTAGTAATGGCAGCAAATGAAAAATGCATAATTAAGCCGATGGTAACACCTATCAGCACTTGCTGTAAAAACAACACGAAGCCTAGCCCTGAGGTGACATCAATAATAGGCCAATCATAAAGCGGATAAATTAAAAAAGTCAGTAAAAGCGCTAGGCTGACACGCGTCCGTACGGTCACTAAGGTAGAAGAAAAAATGGGTGCGACCAACATAACAGCACTAATTCGGCTAAACGGCCAAAGAAAAGTATAAAACCAACCTATAATGTCATCCCATAAAATAATCATAGTCTGCCAGAGTTACATAAGTGTTGGGATTCGTTGAATAAGCCCGGTTGCAAAATTAGTTAATAAGGTGAGTTGCCACGGACCAAAAAAATATAAGGCAGCGACGATGGCCAGTAATTTTGGAATAAAACTTAATGTCACCTCATTAATCGAAGTGGCGGCTTGAATAACACCAACGAACAAGCCAACGGCTAATGCTGTTAATAATAAAGGTCCTGCCACTAAGACAACGACCCATAAGGCTTCACGGCCAATATCAAGTGCTTCTCCTTGAGTCATTGCGCACTCCCCTTAGGCTGCATAAAAACTCCCTGCTAAGGTCCCTAAAATTAACGACCAACCATCGATTAATACAAATAATAGAATCTTAAAGGGGAGTGAAATCATCATCGGTGATAACATCATCATTCCCATAGACATCAAAACACTGGCAACGACTAAATCTATGACCATAAAGGGAACGAAAATCAAAAAACCTATTTGAAAAGCCGTTTTTAACTCACTGGTCACAAAGGCCGGAAGCAGAAAACGTAAAGGCACATCGGCTGAGCCTGTTAATTCTTCATGTCCTGCCAGTTGTACAAATAATTCAATATCAGTATGACGTGTTTGTTTCAGCATAAAACTTTTAATAGGCATGAGCGCTTTGTCAATAGCAACGTCGGCCTTAATCGTTTCATTTAAATAGGGCTGAATCGCATCATCGTTTACCTGGGTGAAAACTGGAGCCATAATAAAAAATGATAAAAATAACGCTAAGCCAATGAGAACCTGATTAGGGGGCGTTTGCGCTGTTCCTAATGCCTGCCTGAGGATGGATAAAACAATAATGATTCGGGTAAACGAGGTCATCATTAGCAACACTGCCGGGAGCAGTGTTAATAAGGTCATTAACGCTAAAATCTGTAATGTCAGACTGTAGCTTTGACCGCCGCCGGGTAAATCTTCAATAATAACACCGGGTAAACCGGGCGCTTGCGCGAGTGTTATTTCAGGAACCAAGAACAAGAATAAAAAGATAATTCGGGCGATTAGCATTACGATGACCTGAGTATATCTTTGGTAACTTCTGAGAAACTTATTTTAGCTTCAGTGGCTTCATCTTGACTGGTTTTGTGTTCCGGTAACTCGGAAAGTAGAACTACATTTTGCGAGGAAACACCCAGTAATAAGGTGCGTGAATCAACCTTAATTAAAACCACACGTTCTTTTGTGCCAACAGCGAGTGTTTCTAAAAAGACTAAGCGACCGGATTTGGAATTTCTTCTTAAATAAAATTGCCTCAGGTACCATAAACAGGCGATGACTAAGAGCAATACCAGCGCCAAATTAAGGATAGGTTGAATTAACTCGGACTGTTCTGTCATTTGAACTGATCACAATTTACGTAAACGATCGGCCGCATCAAGGACCTGAGTGAGTCTGATGCCATACCGTTCATTAACGACGACGACTTCAGCGCGTGCCACTGCCGTATTATTAACCAAAACATCGATTGATTCACCGGCGATGCGATCCAGTTCAACAATACTGCCTTCACTGAGTTGTAAGATATCTTTGATTTTCATCACAGTTCGTCCTACTTCTGCAGACAGTGTGACGGGTATATTCTGTAAAACATCAATATCGACTTCATCTTCAATGGTGTTGATGGTGGGTGTGTTGACTTGTTCTTCAACCGTGTCAGGGATCTTCTCACCAGAATCTTCACTCATAATCACTCCTATTAATCCTGTTCATGTATTTTTAATACTTTAATGGCTGCATGCCCGTTGGTGGTCCCGTATAAACCATCAAATATTGGGACACCTTCTATAACAAGGGGCAGAGTATCGCCAACCTTAATAGGTATTATCAAGTCTTCTTTAAAATTAACCAGATCATAAAGGGTGATTTTCGGGTGAGCAATATTTGATCTTATTTCTAAGTCGACATCGCAGATAGCATCAAATAGTTTCTTATGCCAGGCTGCATCCCGCTCATCCGTTGAATTACCAGAAACTTGTTTTTTTAATAAATCCTTAATGGGTTTCATGGTGGCAAATGGATAGACAATTTCTAGGGTGGCGGTAACATCATTCATCATTTCAATACTAAAATGTTTAATAATGACCGGGTCGTTTTCTTCAGCAATCGTCACAAATTGAGGATTAATTTCAGAGCTTAAATATTCAAAATTAATCCCACAAATAGGCTTCCAGGATTCGACTAAATCTTTAAATATATCTTGAAGCAACATTTCGATAACCCGTGTCTCTGTCGGGGTGAACTCCCGAACATTATCGTTGTCGCTAGTACTCTTCCCTTGTCCGCCAAAAAAACTTTCTAAGGTATTAAAAATCAAATTCGGGTCGATAACAAACAGTGCGGTGCCACGTAAAGGGCGGATCCGGGCAACATTCATGGAGACGGGTAATTTAATCGCATTCCGGTAATCGCCAAATGTTTCGACGCGTAGTTCTGAAACTTTTATTTTCGGTTGATAACGTAACATCCCAACCAAGGTTGTGCGAAATAACCGAGAAAATCGATCACAGACCATTTCCAGTGCCCCTAACTGAGTTGTTAAGGTACTGTCTTCCATTGTTAAGTCATAGCTTTCGACCGCTATGTCGGTATTATAACCACCAGCATTTCCGGTGCCCTCGCCGGTATTACTAACCAGGGCATCAATTTCCTCTTCTGAAAGTAATTCATTACGATTCATTTTTTACCTTTATTACTGAATGACAAATTCGGTAAAAAATACTTCTTCTATACCGCCAAAATCTTCATACCCCATTAAAACACCGTTCATGGCTTCTTTAATTTCAATGAGTACGCCAGCCATTCCGTCCTCAGAATTATAAGTCTCAACCGGTTTTTGTCGAACCACTTGCAAAATTGCTGAACGAAGTGCAGTTTGATGCTTGTCTACATTGTCTAAAACCTTGTCATCATAGTGGGTCATCACGCTGATGGAAAATTGTAAGTATTTTTTAGAATGAGGGACATTGACCGTGAATTTACTTTTCATTTCCTGATAACTTTGTTCAAATTGCTGACTTTCAGGCGTTTCTTTCTTCTTTTTTTCTGGTAACTCTTTTTCTTTTAGATTACCATCGGCATCTGTAGTCGATTCTTCAAGTTCATTTAGAACTGCTACGGATTGTTCATCTTTGACATCAAAAAAACCGGTTAAATAAAGGGTGGCTGCCACACTCACGCCAATTAACAGTAAGGCGGCTAAAACAAAAACCAATATCTTCAAAATATTCTTGGGTTCTTTTTCCTCTAATTCTTCTTCGTCTTCTAGTGCATCTTCAGCCATGTTTTACTCGCTATACTGGTTATACAAAAGTATCTAATTCACCGTCATGGGTTGATCTTTGTTTTGCTTCTGTTGATTCTTCACTGTTATTATCAGCTGTTTTAGTTCGAAAATTAAACTGATCCCCTGAGTCATGGTCCTCCGGTTGCCGTTGTTGTTGTGAATCTCGACCCACAGACGTATCGGCCAGATTAATACCCGATTCCGCCAACGATTCACGTAACCGTGGCATTGAAGATTCAACTAATTCTCGGACATTATGATGTTGCGAGCTGAACATGATTTTGAGTTGGTCTTTGTCCATCACCATATTAACTTTAATGAGTCCTAAATTCTCTGGATTAAGTTTCAGGTCCGCACTCCATTGACCGGCGCGTAACATTTGGGTGATACGCTCTGACATTTGCGACTGAAGATGCTGTTGATTTCGCGCAGTAATTAAATTAAAACGTGTTAAATCTCCGGCCCGGCGAAGTTCAGTTTCTTTAATTTTTTCTTCCCCGTGTTCAGTGGTGGTGGTTACTTGTAATGCAATAGTCTCGTCAGTTACTTTGGGCGATGTAGGTTTTATTTCATTGCTTTTAAACAATGAGGCTGAAGCGATAGCAGTATTAATCGCGACATCACGCAATTTAGTTCGATTTTCAATAAAGGTCGATGTTGAAATTATTTTACTCGTACTTACCGACGTTGATTTAATAGGGAGGTCACTTGTTTTTTGTTTCAGACTTAAGTTATTTCCGACTAGTTGCGCCGTATAGGGATTATTAAATTTCTTTAAATCATCCATCAAGGGTGTTGATGCTTTGGCGATCTGTGTATTCACAGATTCTTGAAGGTTGGCTCGCTGGGGGGGTGGCATTAGGTCAGAACGCTTACTGTCGGTAGCCGGTGAGAAATTCTGGGCCAAAGTCTGTGGTTTTGGAGCATTTAAAACGTCTGACTGTTTTATGGATTCAGGCTGTGAAGCAGGTTCACGTGCAGTAGACTCCATTGGATGCGGAGTGAATGCCGCTTGTTTAGCGGTCTCAGTCGTTACTCGCAGCGCTGCTTTAGCTATTATTTCCGGCGGCCGTTGGGCAAGATTTGTGACCGATGATTTTGGATTTTCGGCCGTGCCCTTCGGTGCTTGCGCTATTATTTCCGGCGGCCGATGTGCAGGATTTGTGATCGATGATTTTGGATTTTCGACTGTGCCCTTCGGTGCTTGCGCTATTATTTCAGGCGGACGTTGTGCAGGATTTGTGACCGTCGGTTTTGGGTTTTCGGCCGTGCCCTTTAGTGCTTGCGCTATTATTTCAGGCGGGCGTTGTGCAGGATTTGTGACCGATGGTTTTGGATTTTCGGCCGTACCCTTCGGAGCTTGCGCTATTATGTCCGGCGGCCGTTGTGCAGGATTGGTGACCGATGGTTTTGGATTTTCGGCCGTGCCCTTCGGTGCTTGCGCTATTATTTCCGGCGGACGTTGTGCAGGATTTGTGGCCGTCGGTTTTGGGTTTTCGGCCGTGCCCTTCGGTGCTTGCGCTATTATTTCCGGCGGGCGCTGTGCAGGGTTTGTGACCGATGATTTTGGGTTCTCAGCGCTACCCGGCATTGCTTTAGCGGTGAGTTCAGGTTGCAACGGCGCGGGGGTAATCACGGTTGGATTAGCCGTAGATTGTTGCGTCAGCTCAATTCCAGTAGGGCTAGAATTGATTGACCCAGCGCCATTGTTGGTGGCTTTCGCTAACAGCGTCGTATTGACGGTTTCTGAATCAGGGGTTAGTTTTAGCTCCTGAGTCGCTTGCTCTGAGATTGCTATTAACGCATCGTCACGCAGTAACGATTGTGGTTGTCGGTAATTGCTTACCGGTAGGCTGGTTAATTGACGTTCAGGTGACGGTGCCTGCGTAGTCGCTAAGATGGTTGCAGCAACGTCTGGATTAATGCCATTAATTTTGGCAAAGTTTAATAACTCATTATCGTCAAATACTGGTTGGTTGGCTACCGGCGTCGTTTGGCGGACAAGGGGTTTGCCTTCTGGCTGAGCACTCTCTATCCATTGGCGTAACGATTTTGCCAATGTGTCAGAATCACCTTTATGGTGCGGGAGTCCTTGCAAAAACTGCATTAGCCTGACTTGTTCAAATGATCCCGATGGGCGAGATTCAGCCCCCTGAGGTAAAGTAATTTGTATTGCCGGTGTCAGTTGCGTGTGGTTTTGTAGATAACGTAAGTGTTCTTTAGTACTGACCGAATGACTATTAAATGTTTGATCAGCCGGGGCAGGTTTGAGGTCTTTGGCGATAAACGTTGAATTCAGATGACGCGCTAAAACATCGGTGACGGGTCGAGGGTCAGCAGGGGGCATATTAACCGATCCTGCGGCAGGATTAGTGAGTTGTTGAACTGAAAACTCAGTTGTTTGCAGGTTTTTTAAGAAATGAAGTAACTGTTCTTGCGAATATTCACTGACAATAGCTGTTTTTTCACCGGGCGCACTCCCCCACTGAACCGCTAATTCCTTCAGGAATTCTGGCGTCTGCGTATGGTGGCCAATTTTTTCCATTAGGCCATCTATTTCCGGCAATATTTGTTTAAGCGAAACATGCTCACTGCCATCGCTAAGGGTCACTGGCGTTTGTTTGGCGAGCAATTGACTAAAGGATATTCCCGGTGAAGAACCGCTATCCCCTTGATATTGCTTACTATCACCTCCAATTTGGGAGATAATATTAACCAGTTTCATCAAATCTGTATTCACACTAGCTCAACCTCAAAAAGTGAATGTTAGAAACACAGTAATAGTTAAGCAATTATCTTGCCAAATAATGCGCGCAAGGAATAAATTCAGAATTAACTGTTCTTCTTAAGTCATTGATTTAAATAAATTTAAGTTTTTATTGAAAGTGCCTTTAAGGACGGTTTCAGCCATTTTTAAAGGTAGTGTCAAAACTCCGTAGGCTCAGCCCCCGTCACGATGGGTTAAAAAAACTTGTCGTGCAGTTTCCTCGTTTTCTCGCATCTCCTGATAGTCTCGGAAAGCTTGCAAGGCTTCTTGTTCGCGTTCTTCAATTTTTTCGATGACTTTTAATTCGGTCAGGCACGTATTCAAATGCTGTTGCTTTTGATGCATTTCTTGTTGCAGTTGTAAGCTTTTTTGGCGTTGTGCTTTCTTCATATCATACAGTTGCTGAATGAACTCCCTAAGACGAACAATGACATCTAAGCGGGCTGAATTTTGTTCTGCATTCATTAATTCACTGTGGTAATCATTAATGTAGCCGTCAAGGGATTGAATAGAGGCTTCGGTATCGGCTAATAATTTTTGCTGCGCTAAACAAGCCGCTTGTGCGGCATCGACACTGGATTGGCGGATATTTTTCAAAGTGCTCCAATGATTTGCCATGGTCTTAAGACACCCTAAGTCTCATCAGTGATCGAAAATAAAAAACCCATGGAATCTGCGAAAGTTACTGACTCATTCATGTCTTGTTGTAAGAATTGATTGATCACAGGTAATTTCTCAATAGCACTGTCTAATTCTGGATTAGTGCCGCCTTGATAAGCACCGATGTTTATTAAATCGCTATTATCATGGTAGATAGATAACAATTTTCGACAATGCAGCACCCGTTGTAATTGGGTCGGTGGGAGCAGCTTAGACATTAACCGACTAATGGAGTGATCGACATCAATGGCGGGATAGTGACTTCTTGCGGCCAAATCTCTGGACAGGGTGATATGGCCATCCAGTATGGCTCGTGCCGCATCGACGATGGGGTCTTGTTGATCATCACCTTCGGCTAAAACGGTGTAAAAAGCAGTAATGGACCCCGCACTTGTACCATGATTACCGGCACGTTCAATTAAAGAAGGCAATAAGGTAAAGACCGAGGGGGGATATCCTTTGGTCGCGGGGGCTTCACCCACAGCCAAACCGATCTCGCGTTGGGCATGTGCGACCCGGGTGATAGAGTCCATCAGTAATAAGACATTTTTACCCTGATCCCGGAAATATTCAGCAATAGTGGTTGCCAGCATGGCGCCATTTAAACGGGCAACCGGTGAGACATCGCCGGGGGCTGCGATGACCACCGACCGCCTTAACCCAACTTCGCCGAGCAATTCGGTCACAAATTCTTGTACTTCTCGGCCCCTTTCACCAATCAGACCAATAACGACAATATCGGCTTCGGTATAACGGGTCATCATCCCTAACAACACACTTTTACCGACACCACTACCGGCAAGCAAGCCCATGCGTTGACCCTGGCCAATAGTTATCAACCCGTTAATAGCGCGTACGCCAACATCAAGAATTTTGTTGATCGGATTTCGGTGCATGGGGTTGATCGGAGCGCCGGTGACCTGCCGGTATTCACTGGCAATAATCTCAGGACCTCCGTCTAATGGCTGGCCCATGCCATCGATTACCCGACCTAACATAGAATCACTCATGGCAGCATTTGAAGAACCCTTTCTGGCAACGACGCGATATCCCGGAGCAATCCCGCGGACTGATTTAAAGGGCATCAGCAACAGCTTACCTTGAGAAAAACCAATGACCTCAGCAGCAGAATGCAGACCTGTGGGGCCGATTAGATCACAATGGGTACCGATGGGTGCATGAATCCCACTGGCTTCCAAGGTTAAGCCAACGACGCGGGTTAAAACACCTTGAATAGCGGGTGGCGAAATTTGAGATTTATTTACCAAACTCTCGACATTTTCTGAAAAAAGCATCATTAGTACCGATTATTTGTCTATAGTCTTTTCAAGGTGAGTTATCGGCTCGAGTAAATGAGCCTCTACACTTTCAAATATTTGCTCGGTGATTTCTGATAAACGATCCACAATTAAATCTTCGGTATGACGTTCTGCATTGGAGATGCGTACTGAACCCGGCAACAACTCTTCGTCTGCTGCAATCAGATAGTCCTCGGGGAGTGGCGTATGTTTTTCAAGTAATTCTTTGTCGATAGGGTTAAGAAAAACCTTAAGGCCTTCGGTACTGCTAAAAAATTCTAAGGAAGCCTTAATTAAACTGTCAATGGCGGTACTGGAAAGTGTCAGTTCTGCTCGAACTAATTGCCGGGCAATGTGGGTAGACAGTTTTAATAATGGCTCTTGTTGTTCTTCATAGTAATGTTGAATAGTCCCCTGTAAATTAGTGAGTAGTGATGAAAGCTCTGTACAGGTTTGTTCCAATTGCTGTTGTTGGTTTTGCCGTGCCCTTTCATGCTCTGCGTGTTGGCGTTCAAATTCAGCCTCTAATTCAACTTTGTATGCGGCCAAGACGGCCTCATTTGCAAGCCGTGTAGTTTCATCCGGGCTTTCAACAAACGCCTCCGGTTCTGGAGAAGCTTCGTTGTCACTATTTTCATGATCGCTACTTGGTATTGCTTCGTCCGAAGCTAAAGGCGTTGCTTCAACTGGGCTCGGCATGGCTGTCGTTGGAGCGGCAATGTCAGCTTGTTTCATTGCCTCGGCGGAGGGTTCTTCCGAAACAATTTCGGTAAGGGAAGGCTCGGGCGACTGGGTCGGCGTGGGATCACTGTTGGGAATTAATACTTGATCCAAGCCTTCGGCGATGCGCGACTGGGCTTCGGTCAGTTCCTCAACGGAAACAGGTATCAAGGGTTGCCAATTGGTATCAGGCTGTTGTTCTGATGAAATTGCGGTTAATTCATCTTGAAAAGTTTCAACTGATTCAGGGGTTGAAATTTCCCCGGTTTCAGACAGTGCTTGAAATGGGATGAATAAATCTTTTTGACCCTGGATCTCAACGACCTGCGAAGTCACCTGAGCTTGCCAAAGGGCACCGCTATGGGATTTGGTGTTTTTTACAATTTTAACCGACAACGCCATCACCACGACCCGGCAACATCATTTCACCAGAATCGGATAAGCGACGAGCCGTTTTGAGAATATCTTTTTGTGCTTCTTCAACTTCTTTAATACGCATAGGACCTTTTGCCTCCATGTCATCTAAGAACATATCCGCGGCCCGCGAAGACATATTGGATAGAAATTTATCTTTAACCATGTCATCGGCCCCTTTCAGTGCGATCATAAGGATGTCACTTTCAATATTACGCATTAACACCTGAGTACTTTTATCATCACAACCCACCAAATTATCAAAAACGAACATATTATCCATAATACGCCCCATCAGAACTTCATCGGTTTTTTCCATAATACCCATAATTCCAGCTTCAAGATCAGAATCGGTAAAGTTCATGATTTTAGCGGCCGTAATAACCCCGCCTACACTCGATGATTTAGCGGCAGAATTATTAGCAAACTGATTTTGCATAATGCGTTCTAATTCATCGAGCGCTTCGGGTTGAATCGTTTCTAAGTTAGCGACACGCATGATCACTTCAGCGCGAATCTTTTCCGGCAAGAATCCCAACACATCGGCGGCTGTTGAATATTCCAAAAATGATAAAATAATAGCAATAATCTGCGGGTGTTCTTCACGAATCATTTCTGATATTGACCGTGAATCCATCCAGCGTAAAATATCCATACCACCACTGGCATTTTGCGGCATGATTCGATTTAAAACACTGTAAGCCTTATCTTCACCCAGCGCTTT
>DTSI01000144.1:1220-5310 GCA_012965425.1 Methylococcaceae bacterium | reverse complement strand
AGCCGAAACCTAAACTCGTTTGATGTTTTATTAAGGTAATAAACTCATCTAAAACAGACCCAACCGCCTCTTGCGAGACTTCTGAAATCGACATCATGGCCGACCCCAGATGTTGTACTTCTTTGGGCTCAAGATGGGTTAAAATATTAGAGGCCTCATCTTCCCCTAATAACATCATCAGTATTGCTGTTTTTTGGGTTGAAGACAGAAGCCGTAATTCTTCTGCAAGCGTCCGTTTGTCTTCTAGATTATCTTCGCCTGCTTTATCTTCAGCCATTTATACCCCTAAATCCTTTCTGATCCAAGCCCGCATGACATTAGCAACACGGCGTGAATCATCATTAACTAACATTCTGACTAAGGCAACTTTGTCATCATATGAATTAGCGGTATCTAACATATCGGCTGAAATAGCCGATTTTTTAGGTTTCAGTCGTGCTTTCATTTCTTCCAGGGATTCACCGTCTTGTAAAATATTAGGGTCATCGGGTTCTTCACCGTTAAGGGCGTCCGCGAGTAGATTTTCTTGTTCATGGTCAAGGGCATACTGGTCTTCAAACGCTTTCTTAGCCGCCTCCGGATGAATCAAATTGGTAACTACCGGTTTGAAAACCGTTAAAATAAGCAAGATAAAAATAGCGGCAATCACCAGTTGACGGCCTATCCCTTGGAGTCCAACATCTCGCCACCAAGCGAGTTCTTCGGCAACTAATTGTGGAGTAAATGAAGCTTCCATGATCGTGACGGTATCGCCGCGACTGGCATCAAAGCCAATTGCACCTTTTACTAAAGCTTCAATGTCGGCCAGTGATTTATAGCCATTAACCTTAATGACGGGGCCGGTGGGCTTTGATGCCTCCTCACTGGTAGCGGCTTCATCGCTATTGGCTTCAGTCGGTACGGGCGGTGGTTTAATTTTCTGATCAATCACAACGGCCACGGCGAGACGCGTGACAACACCGGCAATTTTCTTTTCATGGCGAATGGTCTTGTCGACCTCATAATTTCGGGTACTGGAACCGGTGCTTGAACCTGATGTTTGATTACCAGGCCCCCCGGCTGGGGTTAATGGATTATTAGAAAGAAAACCTGGCACTCCGGATGCGCCCGGGCTAGAGCTGCTCTGCCCCGACATTTGTTCGCTTCGAAGGGAAATGGTTTTAGGGTTGAAAAACTGGCTGGTACTTTCGATCAGGGTATAGTCGACTTCGGCATTCACTTCGGCATGAATATTCTCTTTCCCTAAGAAGGTCGATAAAATGGACAGCACCCGCGTGCGATACATGTCTTCAATTTGGTTACGGTATTGCAACTGTTCATTGGAAAGGTTGAAATCCTGAGACGATGATTTTGAATGTAATAATTTACCGTGTGAATCCACGACTGAAACCGATTCGGCTTCCATAAACGGAATACTCGAGGCCACCATATGAATGATTGCTTCAACTTGTCCGGTTGTGATCGTTCGTCCTTGGTGTTGAAAAACAACCACAGAGGCTTTCGAGGCCTCACGGTTGCGAATAAACACCGATTGTTTCGGGATTGCCAGATGCACTCTAGCGCGGCGAATAGAGTCGATTGTTGCAATCGATGTCGCTAATTCTTCTTCCATGGCCAGTTTATAGCGCATTTTCTCCATAAATTGACTGGTTCCCATCGACTGGTCTTTGCGGATTAAATTAAAACCGCCTATGGATGACTCCGGTAACCCTTGTGACGCTAATAATAATTTAGCTTCATGATAATCATCGGTAGAAACCGTGACATTACCCGAGACCGGATCCAGTTTAACCGGGATATCAGCGGCAATTAAAGCGGTATAGATAGCCGATTGATCTTTCTGACTGATGCCTTCAAATAAGGGTCTAAAAGAAGCACTGTTAAAGAGCGAATAAACCATGACAGAAATCAGTAAGACGACAATCACAACCACGGCAGGGATCGATTTTTGCACCGCGGGTTGTTGAAAAAAACTGCTGGCAACGGTGGGTGCCGTAGCGTTAGCAGTCGATGTTAAGGCACCGGGTGGAGAATTAACGGCAACGCCTTGTCCATCCGGCTGCTCCAATAAAGGATCCGTTCTCGGGGCGGTGTTCGTGTCAGCGGTAATTGCGGGTTGCTCTGCCATAACTTTGAATTAATTAAAAAATCCTAGACCGGCATGTTCATAATGTCTTGATAAGCTGCCAGCACCTTATTGCGGACTTGTAAGGTTGCTTGAAAAGCAAGTGCTGATTTTTGCGAGGCCAACATAACTTGGGTCAGCGGAATATCAGCGCCTTTTTCAAAGGCATCTTTTAATTGCCCGGAGGTCATCTGTAAATCATTAACGGTATTAAGGCTTTCACCTAAGGTGTTAGCAAAAGAGACAGCCGTCGGATTTTTGACAATGGGTTCGGTGCCAGCGGCTTGAGAGGACATAATGCGCATTTGACTCATTAACGCATTCATATCGGTGAGTGGTGTTGTCATGGATCCTCCTTAACGGTATTAATGATCTTAAGGGACTGCAATGCCCTGATCCTTTATTTTTGCTAATTTATAACGCAGGGTTCTCGCACTGATGCCTAATTGCTCAGCAGCAGCCTTACGACTCCCCTGTACTTTAGTCAGAATTTCTAGAATGACCTGTTGTTCCCGCTCCCAGGCCACTGCGCTTAAATCACGATTTTCACTGGCAATAACGGGGTCGCTGGGTGTACTGGCCGATAAGCTTGAGGGTGCGGTCATGGGTGCCTCTACGGCGGTATCCATGAGGATATGCGGTAATGAAATTTCGCTATCCGTCGCCAGCACCAAGGCCCGTTGCATGACATTTTCTAATTCACGGACATTGCCGGGCCAAGGGTAACTTTTTAGGAAATCGACCACTTCCGGGGTTAAATTATAGCGGCCACTGGGCGCCTGTTGGTGCTTAGCCAATAAGGCTTCGGCAATCGGGATAATATCGTCTTTGCGTTCTCTTAATGGAATGAGTTTAAGAGGAAAGACGTTAATCCGGTAATAAAGATCTTCACGAAAGTTTCGAGATTTAACCTCATGGGCCAAATTTTTATTGCTCGCTGCGATGACCCGAACATCGACTTTTATTAATTCGGATCCGCCTAAGCGTTTCAGTTCACGTTCTTGCAAGACCCGGAGTAATTTAGCTTGCAGTGAAAAAGGTAATTCCCCGATTTCATCTAGAAACAGGGTGCCGTTTGAAGCTTGTTCAAAAAGACCCAAGTAGCGCTGATGGGCACCGGTAAAAGCGCCCTTTTCATGACCAAAAAGCATATCTTCTAACATGGATTCTGGCATGGAGGCGCAATTAACGGCGACAAAATCCTGATGAGCGCGCGGCGAGTGTCGGTGAATATGATGGGCTAAGACTTCTTTGCCGGTCCCTGATTCGCCGGATAACAGAACAGTGACTTCAGTTTGAGCGACCCGTTCAGATAATGCCAATAATTTTCTAACCTGATCATTCCTGCAGACAAATTGATTGGCGTCATGACGTTCAATCATGCAGTGTTCAACCCGTTCGGTGAACTGTTCAGGAATTAAGGGACTCGATATAACATCGATTGCGCCCGATTTTATGGCATTAACGGCAATGGCGACTGCACCGTCATCGACAATGACTAACACCGGACAATTCAACATAGCCTGATGAAAACGTTTAAAAACGGCTAACAATAAGCTCGCATCATCGCCGACATTGGCGACAATCAGGCCTAATTGACTGCTTTTGCCTAATTTTCCGAGATCTTGTGGTTGACTGAGCGGTTCACAAACAAAACCCGCCTCGGTCACAAGGTGGGTTAATAACGCCCGCCCTTGATCACTTGGATCTACTATCGCTATCACTAAATCATCCGTTAACATAAAATCTCAAATTTCTTTTTCACGATAAATTAACTAAGCAAAAAAGAAGCCAAAAAAATTCATACTATTGATTATGGCTATAAGCCAGTGATTTTAAAGTTAAATTTATATTTACAGAGAGGGTTATGAGCATTTGGTCTGTCAACTATTTGACAGTTAAAGTCTGAATTCAACGGCTTTAGATTAGACGCTCATCTGATGTTTTTTTATTTTTTCAATTAAT
>DTSI01000144.1:0-1162 GCA_012965425.1 Methylococcaceae bacterium | reverse complement strand
AATATCACGTAAGCGTTCTTGTAAATTCATTTCATCAGCCAAGGCGAGTTGTTCATTAAGATTAACGCCCGGTGGTTGAATTAAAGAAGAAGCTTGAGTGGCAAATTTGACGGTCGGCTCGGATTCTTTAATCTTCTGAAGAGGCGATAACTGAGGCAGATGATTCGGGCTGATCGCTTGCCCTGGAAAACAAATGGACAACCGTTCCACGAGATTGCTTAATTCTCGAATATTTCCAGGCCACTGACGACGCATCAGTTCTTGTTGAGACTCGGGGGTTAAATAAATGGGTGGTGCGGTCTCAACGGTATGAATTTGGGCAAAATATTCAAATAAAAAAATGATGTCAGTGCCCCGCTCCCGCAAGGGCGGTAAAACGATAGGAAAAACGTTCAGGCGGTAAAATAAATCTTCTCTGAATTCACCTTTTGAAACGGCGGTTTCTAAACAGCGGTTAGTGGCTGCGACAATGCGTACATTAACCTCTATAGGTTTTTCCCCGCCAACGCGGTAAATAACGTGCTCTTGCAGGACGCGTAGGATTTTAACCTGCATATCCATGGGCATTTCAGCGATTTCATCGAGGAACAAGGTGCCATTTTGGGCCATTTCAAAACGCCCCCGGCGACGAGAAACGGCGCCAGAAAAGGCACCTTTTTCATGTCCGAACAACTCACTTTCCAGTAAATCGCGGGGAATAGCACCACAGTTAATTGGCACAAAGTCTTTATCACTGCGATTAGATAAGTAATGTAATCCCCGGGCGGCCAACTCCTTGCCGGTACCGGTTTCACCAAACAGTAAAACCGTCGCATCTGTTTCAGAAACCTGGGCAATTAGCTGGCGGACATGGTCTAAAGCCAAGTCATCGCCGATCATTATTCCTTTAACGGAGTTTGTTGTCATAGATATAGAATTAGCCAAAACTGAATTCCTACAATTATTACATAGTTATTACGTGACACTACATTTTTGGTAGAAATAAATTTTAGCAAGTAGTATAAGCTGACAGTATTTGTGAGTATTTGATTACAAAGCAAATCAAGAAATAGGCATGGGCGACACTAAACAGGACGCAGACTGAATCGCCCTGGATTTTCTAGACCCGCCCAAGCTTGATGAAATATCTGTTCTCATCTTCAGTCGGTTTAATTTAATAAGG
>DTSI01000143.1 GCA_012965425.1 Methylococcaceae bacterium | reverse complement strand
TGGAGGCATTACAAAAAGATCTGGACGATTGGATTAAATCCTATAACAATGACCGAACTCATCAGGGAAAAATGTGCTGTGGGCGTACGCCGATGGAAACTTTACTTGATGGTAAATCGATTTGGGCTGAAAAGAATTTAGCTTAAATCGAATCTAACAGACACCCGTAAAAAAACGGGGAACTGTTAGGTCAAGTCTGAGCTACTACACATTATGACCAACCCACGACTTCAGATTTTCTTCATATTTAGCAGTAATTGCGCAGCACTTTGTCGCGCTTGCATGTTTTTTATCTGTTTATTTCCAGTCGCACCACTTAATTGTTCCAAGCACTTTTACCCAGTTCTCTTTGGCATTATAGCCTTTGATTAAACCATCGCCTTGAATTCTATTCATTACGGCATCCATGCCATGAAGGATCATATATTGTGGGTGATAATTTGGTTTTCCTATAGCTTGTATATTTGAACAAAACTCTTTCGATTCTGGCGCTGAGGGATCAGTAAGTTTTTTGATTTCAGCTTGATACCCTATTTTTTTTGTTGGTTCTATAGGGTTAAAGTTATTCATTATCAATACAGTTCTAGCCCCCCCCGCTGTTCTATCAGACACGCGAAAAGAGTCATAGATAGCATACGCTCCAGCGAGGAAGAAAATTTGGGCGCTATCTTTATCTCTTCCATCCAAAATACATTTCGCAGAACTAGAATATAAATCGGGGGGGGTATATGAGCTTTTCGCTTCATTCATAGATATGCAAGGCAATTCATAAGATTTTCCTAGGCTACCTTCGACATGATAGATAGTAATCTTCGGACTTATTTTTTCCTCAATTACTTTTGGCTTCGCGCTATTTTGAGTACAACCTATCAGCAAAGAGATTACCGACAACAGAACAAAAAATACTTTCATAGTTATTATTCCCTCAAAGGTGGGTACAGATAACGTTTGAATTAACCGGCGGCGAAGCCGTCCGAATTGAATGATTTGTTAGATGGCAGGATCATATAATACTGTCCCAAGCTCTACATCTTTACCATAGCGATATTCATAAATGCCTGACTGAGAATGTCTTATACAAGACATAAAGTCGGTAGTGCTGTTATCCGGATTAACTGAATAACTGAGCGAAGATTCTACGGCTGCATTGAATAAATTTGCTGTTTCCCAAAATAAAGAATTACTTCCAAGGGCAGATAAAAGATTTAAAGATTCAAGAATAACAGCGCCTCGATCTGTTCTTAAATCAAACTGGTTTGTCAGATAAGAGGTACATATGTTTTGTAAATCATCATTTGGAAACAACAAGTTGGAACTGATCTTTTCAGCTAACTCATAATTAGTGTAATAACTGAAATAAGTATTAACTAAATTGTTA
Organism: Methylococcaceae bacterium; assembly: GCA_012965425.1. Taxonomy (GTDB): domain Bacteria; phylum Pseudomonadota; class Gammaproteobacteria; order Methylococcales; family Methylomonadaceae; genus OPU3-GD-OMZ. The sequence goes on along the minus strand of DTSI01000143.1, from coordinate 5,270 downwards.
GAGAAGCCAGAGATTCCAGAAATTTTGCATTCATCTAAGAATCCCCCAAGATATGTGTAATCAGGAGGAACATGAAAAAGAACCTGTATGATCCGAGCGATTTGTTGCGGAAAAGTGCCGTTCATTCTCAACTCCTACATTAAAATCTAAATATTAAAATCGACACCTTTAGTGGGTTCTAAAGAAACATTTTCATCCATTATGATGAGATGATACGTTAACCTATTATAATTCGTCCTTCCAGCACACCCTTTGTACCCCGTCAACGCCATGTGGGCTAATTAGTCTAATTGCATAAGAGACACTTTTAGTTCATTGTTAACTTTACTGAGGAAACAATGATGAAAGAAAAAACAAGTGTAGAAAAGACCGTCCGCGATATCCGTCGGCACACTATATTAACCGTAATTGAGAACTTAGAAACGAAACCGCTGCAGGCAGTTACTTTCACTCCTGCAACCATATAGTGTAATTCTATGAACATTACTCCCAACGATAATATAGGTAAAAATTCTCAAAATTCTAAGAGACCTGAGTCCATTCTTGAAAATAAAAAACTGAAAATCATTTGCATAATACTGAACACTCTAATCCTTTTGCTGATTTTGCCGTGGCCTCTTATTGCTTTTGTCAGCTTATTTGCCTTCGATTCACCAGGTTCTAATACAAATCCAATTATATGGATAATATTTTTTGCTATAAATTTATATCCTTTATGGCTTATTTTTATCGCCAATTACAACCGTCGACAGATAAAGCAAAGAAGATATTTTAGAGTTATTATTATATCTTGTACCATCCTACTTCTACCCAGCCTGACTATCGTAATTAGTTTATCAGATGTATGAGACGTAGATCAGTGACACGCTACAATGCTCCGACTGAACTTATCGCAAAGCGATTTGGTTAGTTGAGTTTTGACCTTATATGAGTGAAGTTAACTTAGAACCATACATCATTAGAGCTGATATACTTCTGAAAAAACAGATATAAAATGAAACACTATGGACAAAGAACAGATAAAAGAAGAACTTATAACTCCTAAAATGAAATATGGAGAAGAGTTAATCGGATTTTTTCAGTCCTATTCTACGCCATCTTTATGGTGGTTTCTTTTAATTGGACCCTTAGTTTATTTGGGTACAAGGACTTATTATGTAGCGATAACTAATCTAGGCATTCATTTAAATAAACTAACATTCTTTGGCAAACCTGCTATACACAATTACTTTACTTGGGATGAAATCGAAAATTTAAAACTTGGAAAAGGGGTTATAACAATTCCATTAAAATTAAAGTTTTCAAGTGGTAGAAAATTAAAATTAAATGCTCAATTAAAGGGACTTGATAAAATCCCGAAACTAGACGAGAAAACTAATAAATTTTTAGTTTCGAAAACTTCGTAGTATGGAGTTATTTCTATTTACTTTGTTTATCTGGTTATTGGCATTGTTTTTCCTTCGACCGATGCCTAGTGATTTAAAAGAAAAGGTTCCGAGCAGATTAGAAAGTTTTAAAAAAATACAGGCAACATTTTGGCTTGGTGTTATTTTTTGCACCGTTTTTTATTTTTTTTCTAATGGGACTTTTAATCAATTAGATGATAATTGGTTCAGACTATTTGGAATAAACAATATAGAAATATTTATACCTTGGTGGTTCTTACAAGCATTTACAAATAATTTTATCCACATTAACTTTGTTCATTTGCTTTCTAATTTATCCCTATTGGGAATTTTATCCTTGTATGAGAGAGATGTTGGTGGAAAACGTTTTTTAATTGTTTTTCTTTTATCAGGAATTGTTTCTTCCGTATCCGTTTTGTTAGTTTCTGAAGACGTAATTTCAGCAGGAGCCTCTGCTGGGTTGTTAGGTATGGGAGCCGCATATTTCCTTGATAATCCTGCACTTACAACAAAAGACTATATAATTGGAATTGTTTCTGTATTTTTTGTTTATATATTCGTTTTTCATGAAAAAGAACAAGTTAGTGAGAGTTTTAGCATGGATGAACTAGGACACATCTTAGGAATTTTTTTTGGGGGAATTTACTGCAAATTATTTCCAAGAAACAGCAATTAAGCTTTTAGAAAAACGTCCGAAACGGTTAAAAGCTATAATCATTTCTGATATTCAGCAAGTTGTAGCCAGTTCAAAATGGGCTTCCAAGTCTTTGCCAGACACTAAAAAAAAGTTAAAATGCAACTCAATCAGAGGTGTCTATGAGCAAAGGAAAACGATATACAGCACTGTACCCCGTCAACGCCATGTGGACCAATTAGTCTAATTGCATAAGAGATGCTTTTAGTTCATTGTTAACTTTACTGAGGAAACAATGATGAAAGAAAAAATACAAGCGCACCACTATTTTTAAAACTACTCAAACACTTCCAATGCGTAATAACCAGATGTTTCAACACCCGTTAGATTGATTGCCTTACCTAAAATAATGTCCTCAGTATACTCAGCAGCTGCAAGTAATAATGAAGATTTAGTAAAAGTTCCATCATTTAACATATTAGTATAGAGGTCATGAGTAGCTTGATCTGGCAGAACACCAAAAAGGTTATTATAAACTTGATCTAGAAAAACGCCATTGTCGGCAGGCATGTAATTTGCGTCAACTATTAAATCAAATACTTGAGTCAGGGTCATTCCTGTATCAACTACATCTAAAGCAGCAGACATATAGGTGTCAACAGAACCTACACCAAATGCTGTAACGATTGCTACAACAGAAATTTCAGAATTGATATCCGTCTCTAGTGCAAAGGCTCTATCTTGAAACACTAATCTTTCAACTTCATTAAGAGTATAACGATGACCATTAGAGCCTGTCCCAGTTACAACTAAACGCCCCTCACCGTCTACGCTAAAGGTATAGTCGGCATAATTGTTACTAAAAGTAACGAGGTCAATACCACTACCTCCATCAATAATGTCATACGCAGTTGTTGCGATCAATTCATCAAAAGCATTAGTTCCGGTATATATTTCTGGTTCGGGTGAAGCTATAACTGGGTCTGCAGGAGCGCCCTCTTCCCTTGAGTTTATACCAGCTGTACCCCTTAAACCATCTGAACCATACAAAAATGCCAATGCTGCTTTATCATATTCCATAAATTCAGTTTTGTTATCACCAACCCAGGTGTAAGACATCAATGTTGTGTTGGTATCATGTGTTCCATCTTCTAGCTTATCCGTACCGTCAAACGGATGATCAAGACCTAATGCATGACCTATTTCGTGTAATAATATCTGATATCCAGCGCCTCCTGGAGCTGGATTGAGATTGCTCTCGGCATGGTCTACCGTATCAAGATATATTTGTGAATAGGGTAAATACTTTGTAATCGTTTTTTCATCACCGGTGTACGCGTACGAAGCACCCGTCCAGGCTAAACCTGCTGTTGTTGGGTTAGCTATATTGGCTTGATAAAAAGACAAAGTAACCTGAGAATCCAACTCTGTTTCTTGGAAGTTAATCCCTGTTAAATCTCCAATATATGATAACGCCTGACGTGCCGCTGTGATTTGGTTACTATTAAAAAAAGCGTGATTATCTGTGGAAAAAACCGGATGACGAGGGTTACCCTGATCGTTAATTGTTTCAAATGTAAAGCTGTAATAAATAGTATTTAAAGGGGTCCCATCATTTGTTGTTTGATAATTCCAAAATGCACTTTGTGGAAAGGTAATAACCGCATCTGTTGTGCCAACAAGTGATTTTGCAGGATTTATTAAATCGTTGGTAGTTGCCATTTTTTTCTCCCATTAATAATTAACATTTTACAAATTCATGTCCCCACAAAAAATTGGGCTAAAAAGTGCTACAGGTTCCGTAACATTACGCTAGCGAAACCCATAGTTATTTACTCCAAGTTACTATCTCTCCATTTATTGACGCAGTCAACCCTCAAATAAGGCTTTGTGGCGTACATCACGAGTCACACACTGATTTGTAAGTGTTTACTTCCAGACCATTCGTTGTGCTGGTTTGAGATCTATCGACGCTCTAATTTAGTGCTATAGGAGAGTGATGATTAGTGGAGTTGCTCTTTGTCTGAAACTACCCCCCCTGTGTCAGGGGACCAAGGGTACAATATGGTCAATATCAAGGTCTGATTCTTGCGTGGAGGTCATTCCTGTATAGGGGTCAGTCCATAGCCCGTGAGAAACGCTACAGCCTCTGTTTCGCTTGAACTTAACAGGCACTTGAGATGATTCGATAAGCACCTCTGCACGAGTATTCTGGCCGTCATTGTCCTCATCAATCCAATGAGGCCAGTCCTTACGGTTATAGCGAACTGAGAGTGAGCTCTGGATATCAGAAATGTAAATTGAAGGTGCTGATTGGGCTGAACAGTATGCGCTATGGCAATGATACTGATCGTTTTTACGGTTCATGTGTCCACCATTAGCATCGGTTCTACCAGAGTGTGCTTGGGCGGTAATGGGAACTATCAAGAGTAGTAGGACCTCAAGTGTTGTCAGCATATTGAAATACATGTGTGCCATGACATAGTTCTGAAGATTAGGATTTCGACTATTCCTCGTTCAAGTCGTAAGAAGATCTGTTTGCGTTCTTGTCTTTTGCTCCCTGTTGTCGTTTGAGGGATTTCTTCATACTCTCATTCGTTTTTTTTTGCCCTTCAAAAACTTTCTTATCCCAAGCTCTCCTTTCTCTATCATTTAGTATGTCCTTTAACCATACGCGATAAACCACCCAGAGTATGACGGCAGCAACACCATACAATACCCATTTGAAACCTTCTACGACCGCCTCAAATAGTTCTGACATAACGTTCTCCTTATATTGAGTTAATATATTGCTTTGGGAGAGGGCTCATTTATGCACGAGATGCGGAACGGCATATCTAGGAAGAGTTCAGTGACAGTGAATCGCCACTGATTTTCTAGACAATAGGATTGTTCGGGGGAAAAGGACTTGCGTATTATCAATGAGGTATTCTAAACAGACTTTACCCTCTTTGGTGTTGGTGCGGTAAAATCGTGCTAAATAGCAGAATCTTTATAGCTGGTGGTTATATGAAAACAGGTGGACGTAAACGAGGAACGCCAAACAAGAAAACTGTAGCGGTTCAAGAACAAATGGAACGGTTAGGGTTTGACCCGATTAAATCAATGATAGAAATATGCAACCAAGCAATGACAGACAAGCGCGCCACTATTTTTGCGAAAGCTTGTTTTGGGCATCCCAGCCCAAGCAAGTGGCAAAAATCACGTGGCAGTTAATGCCTACGGCGCCC